>NZ_JAETXJ010000013.1 GCF_022508225.1 Desulfovibrio sp. UIB00
CATCGCCCATTGCTCATCCGGGCCAGCAGGGCCAGCCTGGACAATACGGGCATGGCTTGGGCGCTTCACTCTCTTGCGGGTACGCACCGAAAGGTTTTCTTCCTGGTAAATTCTTTCTGTCCGTTTGTGGTTCTGCACCAGCTCTTCCCGGCGCAATAATTCATGCAAGCGCGGAGAACCGAAACGACGTCTGTCATTTGCCAGTTCCAGCATCCGAGTCCGCAAAGAAGATCACGGTCCTCAGATGGTGGTCGTCTGGCTGAACAGCGATTAAACTGAATCACTCGGAAAGCCCGCCGCTCTGAGTAGCCATGCGCAGCCTGAATGTGATGTACGGCTTCCCTGTTGGCTGCGGGCTTCAAAAGTTTTTTGAGATCACGTCCTTCAGGACGACGATATCAAGTGCTTGTTCGCCCACAAGTCTTTTCAGCCGAGCGTTCTCTTCCTCCAACTGGCGCAACCGCTTGGCGTCAGAGATGTTCATCCCACCGAACTTGCTGCGCCACTTGTAAAAGGTCGCATCCGAGATGCCATGCTGACGGCATAGATCGACAACGCGAACTCCAGCCTCGGCTTGCCGCAAGATCCCAATAATCTGCTCTTCGGTGAATCTGCTACGTTTCATTCTTGTGCTCCTATGTTGGGAACACTAACTTTTCAATTGCATACTTTTCGGGGGAGGGACGATCAATATAACTCTTCCACATGCAAAATTTGTGTGATAATATTAAAAAGATTTTTTTAAAGGTGGCTACAAGGAGTGATGGGGGGTGAGTGTGGACATTGATTCTATCGTTACCACAGAAGATATTCGAAAAATACATGCTGAAATTAATCAGCTAGTTAATCAGAGATTTTTAATAACAACATTATCTGTAACAATTTCTGGCGTATTGTTGACAATGCAAATACCTCGCGATGCGCCAGTAGCAGGAAGTGAGCTTGGTGCTTTTCGGTATATGTTGTCATATCTATCATCTGTTTTAATATTATTTTTATTCTTACTATGCCATTTTATTAAAGGGATGCATAGGATCTGTACAACATATTTATGTGTGATGAATAAATCAAAATGGGAAAGTGATTGGGATATATTCAGAGAAAAACCATATTATGGATATACAAAGCCTCAAGCAATAATATTTATGCTGCTCATCGCCGTGATGACATCATTTCCTATACTTTTTGGATTTGTTTGTGATCTTAATTTCAAACCATATATCGGTCTATTTTTTTTGATTGCGATTGGTATGTTTTCTGAGTTGTTGATTTACTGCATGAGTTTTCGAGGACTATTTGAATTATCTTCTGGAGCGCTAAAGCGATGGCGTGAAGTTAAAGAAATTTCCCAGAATCGTCAGAAATAAATGATGGGATAAAAAAATTAGGGTCATACCTAGCTGAGAGGTTTTTTCCTGTGCATTTTAAGGACGAGTTTATAGATATCCTCATTTCTGTGATTAAACCGGGATTCGCATTCTTTCAAATGAAAGTAAAGAGTGTGTTTTGCTACCCCCCCCTAAAGCGCACAAGGCGCGTCTTGGCGAAGGCCCAGAAGCTTTCAATGCCATTAATATGTGAGTGTTTATGGCAAATTTATTATTGCCATGTTGCACTCTGAAGTGCTTCTGATACCCCAAATCGACCAGGCCATCATAGCCGCGCCAAGATGTAGACCACTATCTTGTGGTCTATATACAAGAAGCCCGTTAAGCTGATAGCTTCGCGGGCTTTCTTCTTTTCTGATTTCTGTTCAGTTCAAGCGATTGTGACTTGCTCTTCTTTCTCAGGGACGCTTTGCCCCCGTCTTTGCTGTAGAGCCTGTAGAGGCTATCATCTTATGTGCAGCTCGCAACAATCGATACAATCCTCTTTTTCTCTCCCCGGAAAGAATCCTCGATTTTCATCGCGCATTGGCTTATTTTTTTCCACTCTGGGCATACCCCGTCCAGCATGGTGGAAAATTTTAGCTGCGTTTCCCGATATTCTTTTTCAGGATCAGAACCAGCCACCAGACCGCAACCTGCAAAAAGGGCAGCGCTTCGTCCATCGATGATGCCAGACCGCAGCGAAACCATAAACTCCCCATTTCCAAGCGCATCAAGCCAGCCCACAGGCCCTGCGTACCATCCTCGGTCAAAACCTTCATGGGTACGCAAGAATTCCAGCGCACTATTGCATGGTACCCCACCCACAGCGGGAGTGGGATGCAGATGTTCAATAATATCAAGAATATTGTATGGATGCATAATCTCACCCTCAAAATGGGTTACTAGATGCTGCACACTTTTCAGTTTGTGCAGCGAGGGCGAGGCATCCATAGCAATGCATCTGCAGCGCGATCTGAGCGCCTGCGATACGGCCTGCACTACAAAATCATGCTCCTGCCGTTCCTTTTCAGAGGCCAACAACCCTTGTCCAAATGCTGCATCCAGAGCAGGGTCTCCACTTCGCGGAGCGCTGCCAGCCAGCGCCATTGTGCGAAAAACTCCAGCATTTGCGGCAAGGAGAACCTCCGGAGTAGCGCCGATAAAATAAACCCCCTTTCGCCCAAAAGCGAAAAGCGCAGCTTTGGGATTGTCCACCTTCAAACGCTGCACAATGGCAGGCACAGTAAATGGCACGTCGGCTTTGACCCGCAGCATACGCGCGGCAACAATCTTTCTGGTCTTGCCCTGCGAAATATCGCGCAGGGCAGCATGCACCAGAGTATGCCAACGGTGTTTCTCTTTTTCTGACTCAAGCAACACTGGCTGTGCTAAAGGAGCAGACCCAGCGATTGAATCCCTGTTTTTCCATAAAGAAACAATGCGCTCAAACCTGCCGACCAGATCAGCATGGGGAGGAACGTAATCCGCAGCGACCACATGGCAACCGCCGTCTTCCAGATGCAAAACTGCCAGACGAGGTATCGACAGTGCCCCATCCTTAAAATTTTTCCACATTGGCGAAATGTTGCAGTCAGGGTCAAACCGAAAACCACCCAGCGCAAATGGCGCGATACCGCCTATCACAACAGCCCCATCAATGGCTGCATGCCATTCAGAAGAAACCGTGGAAAATCTGCTGCTGTTCAGTCCCAAACACTCCATGGCGCTCCCCACGCCGAGTATGGATCTGCCCGCAAGCCCAAGCCACAAGCTTACATCATCCTGGCGAGAATAGCGGGCAAATATAGAAAGCAAATCCGCATGAGGCACCGGTGTACTTGCAACTGCAAGCACTGACCGTCCTTCTGCGGATGCTTTCTTGCTGGCGGTGTCCATTGCGAAAAGCAGGGAATGGCGGATAACGTCAAACATCATTCACCCGCCCTGCCCGGCATGTAAGTTTGCCGCCAATGCCCGATCTGCGTGGCAATGTACCAGTCGGTAATATGAATAAACAACTTTTCAACAAAGTCTTCCGCAAGCCCGCAATCCCTGGCCCATGCCCGCCTTTGCGCCAGCATGCTTCTTACCCGATCTGGCGCGGGGATGTCCTCCTCACCCTTTTTGAAGGCAGCAGCAGCTAGGACATACTTCAGGCGGCGACCAAGCAGGTTGACCATTTCTTTATCCAGCAGATCTATTTCAAAACGGATATCTTCAAGGCTTGAGCATTCGCCCGGCTTTTTCATGATGTCACCTCTCGAATTTACTCTGATTAAAAATGAAAATGAATTTTCAATTCATTAGATATTACTACGCCACCGCAGAACAAAAAATCCACCGGTGCAACCCAAAACTTGTTCCCTCCATTCCACGCCACTGCCAAGAAAGACAATCCGCGTGATGCAATCTTTTGGCTGGCACATCATGCGACATGCCAGCCAAAAGACCTGCTATTCCAGCCGACACTGTCCTTCGTGCCGTGCATCGCACCACAGAGCAGTAAAAATCCATGCCGATGGCAATGACGAAGGTGCAATAAGACTCGCATATTCCCGGTGCCGGAGCAGAACAGATTATGCTGGCAGCTTGCGCAATATACCCGAGGGAATAAGCGTATCGTCATTTACAGGTTCAAATTCAAAGCCATGGGGGGCCGCCTCCCGCGCAACATCCTCAAGGCTTACAGTCTGCCATGTATACTCAGCATGGCTTTCCAGAATTACTTTGCCGTCACGGACAATCTGATATGTGGACACCCATTTTTCACGCTGCTCATCCAGCGGGACACCTTCAGCCCAGGCATGGTAAACATTGCGTCCCATGGGCACTTCCGCCACATGAATCTTTTCAACAGGCTGAGGTTTATCAATCATCATCACGTCAAAAAGCACCAAACCGCCGGGCGACATATGTTTAGCAAGCCTGCCCCAGAATTTACGCCGGGCCGCATCGTCCATAAGACCGATGCAGGCAAGAAACAGCACGGCCCGGACTTTTTCGGGCAGATCAGCGTCTTCAAAGGTTGATGGAATCACGGTAGTTCGCTTTTGCAGGCCTTCTGTCTGCATGATCCGCGATACAAGCACGGCACGCATAGTCGGGGAAGGTTCTATGGCAAACATTTCCACATCGGGCAGCACGCGGCCCACGGCAACAAGACCATGCCCGGTGCCAGAACCGATATCCAGAACAGCCCCTTCCACATCCGCAAGACCAGAAAGCGCTTTCAGAAAGCCCTTGCGGCGCTGCCACAGATTGCCTGCCATCACGTCATAAAATTCCCCGGCGTCAGCGTACATTTCCTTGTTTTCCATGTTGTCTCCTTTAAATGATTAGAAGCAATTGCCACTACAGGAGTACGACGCAGAAACAAATATTCCGGAACGATCAATATGAAAAACGCAAAAACATATTCTGCGCAAAGAACTACCCTCCTTTATTCTGCACTTCCCACATTTTTGCGTACAATCCCAGTGCGTTCATCAGTTCAACATGGGTTCCGCGCTCAACTATGGCACCTTTGTCCATCACAAAAATGCAGTCTGCATCCTGAATGGTCCAAAGGCGGTGTGCAATCACAAGTGTGGTCTTCTCCCGGCAAAGATTGGCGAGGGCTTGCTGCACTGCTGTTTCATTTTCCAGATCAAGACTTGCCGTTGCTTCATCCAGAATAAGAACAGGAGCATCTTTCAGAATGGCCCTGGCAATGGCTAACCGCTGACGTTCTCCGCCTGAAAGCGCTACATCTCCGTTTTCAAGTAGAGTCTCATACCCGAGAGGCAGTTGCAGCACACGCTCGTGGATGCAGGCAGCCTTGGCGACCTCAATCACCTTGTCCATTGAAGCGTCAGGACGCCCAAGACGGATATTATCCGCAACAGTCATGGGGAACAGAACCACATCCTGCAACACCATGCTCACTGTTTCCTGTAGGGTGCGTTCGTCCATATCCCGCAAATCCACATTGCCGATGCGAATTGCCCCACCTTTGACGTCCCACAAACGGGCCGTCAGCGCTGCGAGGGTACTTTTTCCAGACCCGGATGGCCCCACCAGGGCGGCCATTTTACCATTGCCTACCTGAAGCGAAGCATTATGAATGACATCCGCACCACCATAGCTGAATGTCACGTGCGACACGTCAATGCCGCCATCCTGCGGCTGTTGTCCCTGGCGCGTTTGCGGCATGATCGGTTCATCCATAACATCCCGGATACGTTGAATGATTGTGCCAACAAAACGCATTTCCGCCAGATATGGACCAAATTCATTGATTGCCATGGCCAGGCGCAGCGTCAGCAAAATCACCACAAAAAATGATGCCGGGCTGCCCCCCTGCGCGGCAAATTGCAGACTTGCAACACCAATAGACACTGCGGCTCCGATAAAGATGACCAAGCTAAACAGCAGTAATGCAGGGGCAGGCGCCACTTCTGTTTTCATGGACTGGTCGCGGTAGTCGCGCAGGGATTGCAGTGCAGTTTCGGCACGTTGCTCCAGAGGATCGAAAAAACGCAGATCCCTGGCTCCTGTAATGACCTCAAGCACGTTTACGGAGGCATCCTGCCGCGCTTGGGCTACCTTGGCTGCGGCCCTGTCCAGCAATCGATACGCCAGGGGCACACTCAGCATGGCGCAAGGCAGCGCCAGCAACAGCACCGCCGCACAGGCCCAGTTGAGCCAGAGCAGCAGCAACCACAGCAGTACGGGAAAGGCTGTTCCGGCCACCACGCAGCCCCAAACCAAGGTTACTATGTCTTGATACATGCTGAACTGTGCGGTTATCAGTTCGGCCCAGGCCCCGTCCCTTTGCAACAGCACCCGGCCCAATGGCAATTTTGCAAGATGGTTGGCCAGGCCGATTCTGGCATGCGAAACCATCGCGTATGTTGCGTCAAAATTGGCGCACAAAGCCTTAACCTTTGCCATGAGTCCCAGCAGAAAACCCACAATCCCCAGTGCCGCAACGGCTACCACAGCAGCAAGCGTGTTTCCCCCTTCCAGCACGTATGGCAAGGCAAACGCTGCCAAAAACCAGGGCAATGCTTCGGCGCAGGCCCCCAGAGCGCCAAAAACAATGCCCTGCATCATTTTATCATCTCGATGCTCTGTCAGATCAAAACCCAGATATTCCCGAATCATGCCACCTCTCCCCTGGCTCGTTCCATGCCGAGCCTCCATGCGCTTGAACGCGTCTGCAACTGCCAAAGATTCTGATATACCGCCGAAGAGGTCAGCAACTCTCCATGCGTTCCCTGTTTTTCAAGGGAGCCGTTCACAACAACAAGTGTGGCATGGGCGTTCTCTATCTCGTTAAGACGGTGGGAAATGGCAAAAACGGTTTTGTCAGTCATCAGGCGCTTCAGACTGCGCGTAATATCCTTTGCGGCAAGAGGATCAAGATG
Organism: Desulfovibrio sp. UIB00; assembly: GCF_022508225.1. Classification (NCBI taxonomy): domain Bacteria; kingdom Pseudomonadati; phylum Thermodesulfobacteriota; class Desulfovibrionia; order Desulfovibrionales; family Desulfovibrionaceae; genus Desulfovibrio; species Desulfovibrio sp. UIB00. The sequence goes on from NZ_JAETXJ010000013.1 coordinate 6,779, forward strand.
GGCGGTCGCTTCATCCAAAATCAGGATGGGCGCATTTTTCAGAAATGCCCGGGCAATGGCGATGCGCTGCTGTTCACCGCCTGAAAGCCCCAGCCCTTTATCCCCCACTGGCGTGTCCAGCCCCAGGGGCATATATTTCAGCATTTCAGCGCAACCAGCAGCCTCAATGGCATTTGCAAGTTCGCTCTCTGTTGCGTCAGGCTTGGCAAGCAGCACATTCTCCCGGATCGTGCCGTGAAACAAAAAGGCATCCTGAAAAACAATGCTCACAAGTTTCTGAAACTGGAGGATTGGGAGATCACGGATATCCTGCCCACCAATGAGAATACGGCCCTGTGAAACATCATCAAGACGCGCCAGAAGTCTGGCCAGTGTTGTTTTTCCTGACCCGGATGGACCAGTAACGGTTGTAATGCGGCCTTGCGGCAGGGTGAAGCTGATGTTCCGGAGTATGGAAACCTCCTCTCCAGAACCAGACGCAACGCTGTAGGACACATTTTCAAAAACAACTTCTGCACCAGTCACAGGTTTATACGCGGGGGGGTCGGCAAAGGCCGGCAGCGCCATCATATCCCGTATGTGGGCGGCTGCGGCCTGCAAAAGGCGAAGTGCGGTAAGGCTCATGACCACCTTGGTAAGCGGAAGCAGCATAATTCCGCTGATGGCCGTTGCAAAAACAAGGTCAGCCGTGCCAAGCGAGCCGTATTCGTGGAGCAGCAGCGCGCATGGCAGAACAACGAGCAAGGGTGACGTCATGGCAAGGCCAAACAGCGAATACGGCACGGCGCAGGCGCGAGTTACCTCGCCCGCCAGCTTGCCGATGGCAAAGATGCTGTCGGTCACTTCATTGAGAGAGCTTGCCTGCCGGTTAAAGGCCCGCAATGTGGCAAGCCCCCTGACATAAAATAGAAGCGCCGACGATGCCCGCCCGTCTGCCTGCACCCAGCGCACAAACATCTCGGGAGAAGCCTTGGCGATGCGCACCTGCGCCCATGCGCCCAAGGCCAGCATGCTGCACGAAACCATGGCAAGCCGCCAGTCTGCCCAGAGCAGCAGCACGGCGCATATCAGGAACATGAACACGCCAGCAATGGCATCTGGAATGGTGTGGGCCAAGATACCGTTGAGGCGACCCACTTCATCCATGGCGGCACGGCTCAGCTGAGCGCTTTTTCCTTCAACGGCAGCGGGCATGACGGTTTTCATGTGGTCTATCAGGCGGCAACGCAGCCGGCATTCTGAACGAAATCCTGCCAGATGCCCAAGAATGGTTACGGCCCCCTGTATGGCAAAGCGCAACAGTATTGCGCCCAGGATTCCCCCGGTCAGCCAGAGCGCCCTGTCTGTTCCGGCGGTGTTTTCAAATGCCTCCCTGGCAATGACCCAAATGAGCACAAAGGGCACAATTTCAAGCGCCGCAGCCAGGCAGGCAAGCAGCAGGGTAAGCAGCAGCTTGCCCCTGTCTGGCAGCGCAGCCTGCCAGTATACATAGAGTGGGCTTTTCCCTGTTTCCTTAACCTGTTCCATCATGCATCCTTTTTGCGGAAAATTCTGAACTGCCGCTCACCGATTTCATTACGAAGAACCATATCTTCAATGCCTTCATCAGCGCTGCTGGCGTTGCACAGGATTGCTATTTTTCCCACATGGTCGCTGTTCAGCATTGCAACGGCATCATTAAAGCGTTCCAGCGGAAAGGCGCTGCTCAGTTCTGGCATAATCACGCCCCGGCAGATCAGGTCGTTTGCCCGCGCGGCCTCATTCCAGGAAGCGCAGTGCGAACCAATGATACGTTTGCCATACATCCACAGGTATCTGTTATCGTAAAGATGCTCGTAACCCGTTGTTGACCCGCAGGTCACAATGCGCCCCCGGTTAGCCGCCACCAGAACGCTGGCGTAAAAGGTTGCGCGCCCGGGATGTTCAAAAACCACATCTGGCGCCCTCCCCTGGTTTGCCTGCAAAACATCCCGGCGAAAGCGAACCAGCCTGCGCATGTTTGGGGTACCGTCAGCGTTCACAAAGTTGTTTTCCGCATTGGGCCGCACAATCACCGCCGTGCAGCCGAGAGCGCGCACAAGTTCGGCCTTCTCCTCCGTTGAGACAATGCCGATGGGCGTTGCGCCAGCCCGCAGCGCATACTGTACCGCCATGCTGCCTATGCCGCCGCTGGCCCCCCAAACAAGAACGCTTTCGCCAATCTTGATCTGGGCGCCGTTGGGAGAAACCAGCATACGGTACACGGTGGAGTTCCCTCCGGTCAGCACTGCGGCTTCTGCCCATGAAAGATGTTTGGGTTTGGGAAGCACCTGCGTGGCGCGTATGAGGCAATAGTCCGCAAAAGCGCCAAAATTGGTTTCATAGCCCCAAATGCGGCTCTTTTCATCGTACAGGTAATCCTCAATGGCCTGTGGGGATTGGTGATCAAAAACCACAGGAAAAACCACGATATTATCGCCGGGCTGGCAGTTTTTTACGCCATCGCCAACGCTGACAACAACACCAGCCCCATCGCTGCCCATGATTTGGTAATCTAGGTTGTGGCGCACGGCATCAGGATCAAGCTTGGCGAATCTTCCCAGCCGGTCAAACGTGCTGACAGGGTGTCTGCGCAGCGCCCAAAGAGTATTGTAGTTCATTGCGCCAGCCATAACCTTGACCAGCACCTCGCCCGGACCGGGCTTGGGAACAGGAACGTCAAGTTCAACATGGATTGCGGCTCTCAGCCTTTCATCCTCATCCGCAATGGACATTAATTTTTCATCTTCCGCCTTGTAGAGCACCACAGCGCGCATTGTTGCGGGCGCTTCATGGCGGTAAACAGATTGCGTTTCAGCCTGCAAGCTACTCATTCCAGCGCTCCTTCATTCAATTTTGTCAGGCAGTCAAAAGTGCTGGACATCACCAGCTCCGCATGTGTCTGAATAAAAAAATGTCCGCCCGGTATATGCCGCAGTTCCCATGCAGAAGCCGCAAAGCGCTTCCACTCGCGCACCACCGGTTGTGGAACCACGGTGTCATCCATACCGGCAAAGGCCACAATGGGAACATGGATGGAACGCACTGGTTTTGGAGCCCAGCTTTCAAGCAGGGCGTAGTCCGCACGAAGAATGGGCTCGAATATTTCCATCAGTTCCTCATGCTCCATGACTTCGCGCGGGATGCCCCCATTGCTGAAAATGAACGATCTGAACGCATCTGTTGGCAAATCGCTGCACGGAGGCCACCAGTGCTTGTGCGCAGGTTCCGAGGCGCTGATAAAAAGGCACTGCGGCAAAGGCATGTTTTCCTCCTGAAGCCGAATGGCCCATTCAGCGGCAATGGTGCCGCCCATGGAATGCCCGAAAAACGCAAATCGCTGACCCAGCCAGGGGCTGGACGCATGCAGCAGCCCATCCAGTACCGATTCCATGTCCGACAGGAGCGGCTCATTCATGCGCGTGCCGTGCCCGGGCAGCTGCACCCGGCAAATGGCTGTGCCCTGCGGCGCATTTTCCTGCCACTGCCGAAAAACAGCCGCCTGCCCTCCTGCAAAGTGCAGGCAGAAAAGAATCAGGTCATCCGGGTCCGGCAAACGATCAAAGATAAGCCAGGGGCTCAACTCAGACATGCTGCGCCTCCCCCGCTGTTTCAAACCAGTCGACAAATTCTCCAAGCCACACCAGAAGCTGTTTGCGCTTCAGGCAGTCGGCGTGTGTTCCGGGTGAGGGAATTTTGTGGAGCAGGCCTGCCCTGTTACGCCAGAACTCAAAACCCTGCCCCTGCCCCACTATTTCCTGACTTTCCACAAAGGCGCTGGGCACGGCGGTTTTTTTATACTCCGCGCCCTCAAGCAAGGCGCACAGGCCGCCAAGGTTTTCCAGCAGTTCAGGCGAGGAATGTCCGGCCATACCCAGCACAATTCCTTCCAACATTGAAGTATTGTTGTGGATGCCGGGCGGAAGGGGCATGCAGTCAATCAAAACAAGCCTGTCCACCACGCGCCCCATTTCCTGCAGGTGTTCCGCCACCAGCCAGGCAAGCAGGCCCCCTGCGCAATACCCCGCCACCCGGAGCGGGCCTTGCGGTTGTGCAAGTGAGATATGGCGGCACAACCGCGCAACAGCTGTTTCAAGGGTGTCACTTTTCATGGGCATCACGGATACTGTTTTCACGCTTCCCAGAGGCCAGTAGCGTGCAAGATCATGGAAACTGCTTCCATCCGTCACCGCATCGCCGAGGCAGAACAGCACTTCTGAAGATGCTGACGAGCGCAGAGTGCCCACATCCGGCAACAAACGCTCGTCCAGACAATTGGCCATTTCGTTCACCACGGGGTGATCAAACACTGTCTGCAAAGGCAGTTTCAGACCGTACCTTTTTTTGACGAGCGCCTCGGCTCTTACCGCGCCAAGAGAATCCGCGCCCAGGGCAAAAACATTGTCCGCAGGGGCAACTGGCACGCCCAGCACCTCTCGCCAGACATCGCAGAGCATTGCCTCGGAAGAAGAATACGAGGAAGTTGAATAAGGTACGGCGCCCTGCGCACGGGCAACCGCCTGCCCGGCGAGTTCAGCAAGCGCGCGCCGGTCTATTTTTCCATTGGAGGTGAGGGGCATTCGATCAACAACCCTGATAAGCGCGGGCACCATGTACCGGGGAAGTGTTTCCCCAAGCGCCTTTTGCAGAACCTCCGCAGTTGGTGCGCTGGACGTATTGGCTGGAACCACAAAAGCTGCCAGTTGCCCTGCCCCTGCCAGCACAGCCGCGCAGAGCGCCACATCCGGCAGGGTGGCCAGAGCGGCCTCCACATCGCCAAGTTCTATGCGGAATCCGCCCACTTTAACCTGCGTGTCCAGACGGCCAAGAAACTCGATAGCTCCATCGGCATGCCTGACGCCCATATCGCCTGTTTTATAGAGCCGCTCTCCGCCTGACGGCGAATGGACGAACCGCGCGGCTGTGAGCTCCGGATTATGCAGATACCCAAGGGCCAGCGCTGCGCCGCCGATATACAGTTCCCCAGCCACATGTTCCGGGCATATACGCATATCCTCATGCCGCACCTGAAAACTCTGCCCGGCAAGGGCCTTGCCGTATGGGATGCTCTGCCAGCCCGGCTGCGGATCGTCTGGAGCCATTTCGTGGCAGATTGACCAGATGCCAGCCTCTGTGGCTCCTCCCAGGCTCACCATATGCGTTGTCGGAAACTGCTTCGCGCTTTCGGCAGGCAGGCTCACAGGGATGTTGTCGCCGCTCAAAAAGGCCAATCTCGGTGGTGTTTGGGGTATTTCGCCAGATTCAAGCAGCATCTGCCAGAACATGGGTACGGAATTCCATACAGTGACACCGTGCTGTTCCATGAGCGCCCGCCATACATCCGGACGGCGGATGGTGGATTCACGGAGCATGACAACTCCCCCGCCAGCAGCCCATATACCAAAGAAATCGTACACGGAGAGGTCAAAGGTCAGTGCCGACAGGGCAAGCACCCGGTCGCGCTCCGTGACGCAAAACCGCCTGTTGATTTCATCAATGGTCACCATGGCGGCAGCATGGCTCATCATGACGCCCTTGGGCACTCCCGTGGTGCCCGATGTAAATATGACGTATGCCAGCGAGCCGGGATCCGTGCGCAACAGCGCATCCAGCGCCATGGGTTGGCCGCAATTTTCCGCAACGAGATCAAGAACGGGGCAAAGGGGCAGGCTATTCCAGTTTGCCTCATCCTCGCCCATCAAGGACACGACGCAAGCGGGCCTTGCTTCGTCAAGCACGGCCTTACGGCGCGGCAACGGCCAATCGGGGTCAATGGGAACATAGGCCGCACCGGCAAAAAGCACGGCCAGCACCGCCACTGCCTGCTGATGCCCTCTTGGCAAGGCCACGGCCACGAGAGGAATTTCGTGACTATTTGGAGTAATCAGGGCGGCAATCCTCCCCGCCAGCGTGACTGCTTCCCTGAAAAGTTCGCCGTAGGTCATCACCCTGTCTGCATCAACAACAGCCGTGCGGTTAGGATATTGAGCGGCATTGCGAACAAATCCGGCATGCAGCAATTGCGCTTTTTCCTTCAGCGGCAAAGGCTGCTCAACCTTCACCTCGAACTCTGCGGGAACATCGGCCATCCAGGCAGCATCGTCTTTGGCCAGTCGTTCAAGCGTACCGCAATAGGCCGCAAACATGCTGGCTATCATTCCAGCCGGGAACAGTTCTTCCACCACATCCCAGTAAATGCTCAGCGTTCCATCACGGTCATGCACATGGTTGTCTATCCAGACCTGTGGTGTTTGGCTGATATTAAAAACTTCCCGCCCGAGAGAAGAAAATCCCTCGATGGACGATGCAAAACCTGTATCCGCCTTTTTTGCGAGGCCAAAGGTGCTGGTAAAAACAACAGGCATCCGCACTGACCGTGAGGAAGCTCCGTCACGTATTTTACGGCGCATGACCTCAACGCCGCTGACCTGGCAATATTTCAGCCCGTCAAAAACACGCTGCTGCACAGCCTTGACTTTGTCGGCAAAGGGCATACCCCGGCCTGTTTCGCAACGCACCAGTATACTTGATGTAAACTCGCCAAGCACATTGTTTACAGCGCGGTGGAACGGCAGACGGGTGAAGACAGGGGCGTTGACCGTCAAACTGGAAGACCGGCTCCAAAGGCCCAGAACATCAGCATAGGCCGTAAGCAGCACAGAAGAAAATGTTACCCCATGCCGCCCTGCGGCAACTTTGAGAGCTTGCCACAAGTCTGGAGCCATACGGTAGTCGTGCCTGGCAAACCTGGGTTTTTCTATGCATTCTGGCTGTTTTGCCAGCGGCAGTTCCGGGGCTGGAGGCAGCAGTTTTGCCTCCGCATCCCAGTAGGCTTCTGCCTGTTGGTAGGCTTCTGTTTTACGGTAACGTTCAAGCGCGGAAATATAGTCACGGAATGAAATTTCTTCCGGCGGCAGGGGGTGATCCGGATTATGGTACAAAGCCGCCCACTCTGCCAGAAGGATACTGATGCTCCTGCCATCCATCACCACATTGTCCATAAGCACATGCAAACGCCGCATGCTGCCGGAAAGCAACGAAACCTCCACATCAAACAGAGGCCACAGCATGGGATCGTGCACCTTGTGCGAAAGCCTGCCGCGTATGCCCGCCAGCGCTTCATTCCGCTCAGCGTCAGTCAGGCCCGTCAGGTCATGCGCCGCAATACTGAAATCCGGCGCATGTTCAAGCACGCGCTGCAAGCCGTCCTCGCCAATAACGGTTCTCAGGGTGTCGTGCCGGGCTATCAGACGTAGCCAGGCCCTTTGCAGCCGCTCCACATCAAGATTTTCGCAGTCAAATTCGATGTATCCCTGGCAGGCGGTATTGCCCAAGGCCATTTCCTGACGGCGGCCAATCCAGTAGGCCCGCTGCACGTCCGTCAGGCTGAAAGGTTCGTACCGTTTGTGCGGCTCTGGAATAAACAGCTCTGCAAGCGGACTTGCGGTATTGCTCCCCAGTTTCAGGTCAGGCAGCAACTTGGCCGCAATGTTTTCAACCGTGAAATTCTGAAGCAGGCTGCTTGGCGAAATCTTGATATCCAGGTCTTTCTCAAGCCCATCTGTCATCTCTATGAACATCAGGGAGTCCACACCAAGATCAAAGAGGCTTGCAGTGCGGTCAACGGATTCCGCCCCTGTCTTCAGCAGTGCGGCAAAACGTTCTTTAAGCCACGCTTCCAGCATGGAGCGCCGTTCGTTTTCTCCGCTGGCGCTTCGCAGAGATGAAAGGATGTGTGACCGCTCCGCAACAGGGTTGGTCGTATTGACGCCATGTTCGGAGGGCATGACCGATTGCGCCGCACCCCTGCTGCAAAATCGGGAAAAATAGGCAGGAACGCGCTCCCCGTACTGCCTGAGCAGACGTGACCAATCGACCTTCATCACCCCCAGATGCGCCGTATCTCTGCCAAGAACAGCGTTCAGCAGGGCCATACCTTCAGCGGGTGAAAAACCGTATAGCCCGCCGTTGCGCAGGTGGTCGGTCTGGGCAGGATCGGAAACCGTGCCGATGTCCTTCCACGCCCCCCAACTGATGGAAAGCGCGGGCAAGCCCTGATTGCGCCGCCAGAGGGCAAGTGCGTCCAGATAGGTATTGGCGGCAACGTAATGGGGTAAGCTGTACGGCGGAGCAATGCTGACCGAGGAGGAAAAGAACACCATCCTGTCCAGCGTCAGCTTGCGCTCCTCGGAAAGGCGGTGGAGATTCCATGCCCCAAGAACCTTTGGAGCCATAATCTGCCAGAAGGCGGGCCAGGGGTCGCGTTCATCCGCACCGCTGACGCGCTTGACCACGGCGCAATGGTATACTGCGCGTATTGCGGCCTGTGATTCCAGATGGGCAGCTGCCAGTTCAAGCGCGGAGTAGTCCGTTACGTCGGCCTGAACACAAATAAGACTTGCACCCTGTGCGCCGCTTTTCTCTATCTCTGCAATGGCTTGCAGTTCTTCCTGGCCGGGAGCGCGACGGCTGAGCAGTGCTATGCGCAGAAAACCCTGGGAAACCAGCTCCCTAGCCAAGGCCATTCCTATGCCGCCCAGCCCCCCCACAATAACCTGCCAGCCTGTGGTGTCTGGCGTTTTGCCGCATGGGGGAAAATCCGCAATAACCCGGCGCTCAAGCCTTGGCACCAGCCACTGCCCCCCATCGATGGCATTGAGATCTTCAGATTCTCCGCTTTCAAGCAGGTCAAAAAGAGTGCTTATGGTTCCGGCTGACGCATCGGCAAGATCAAACTGGCGCAGCCCCAGTTCCGGATGGCCCATGGACACAACACGGTTCATTCCCCAATAGGTGGCCTGGGCAGGATGCAGCACAGTGCGCGCGGCCCCCTTGGTCAATGTAGCCCATTGCCATTTTGTTCCGCCCAGTTCTCTGGCGGTAAACAGCGATAGCAGGTCGAGCATTCCACCGCAAAGGCGCTCTTGCTCCGCGCAGTTTGTGCTGTGCGTTGTTTCGCTCAGGGCTCTTGCGTCAAGCACGGTGCAGAGGGCCTGCCCATCTGTCCACTCCCGCAGGTCTGCCACCGTGCATTCTGCCGGAACAAGCGTAAGCGCCAGGCCGCGTTTTTTGGCCTCTGCCGCAAACGGTGAGGCATCCTCATGGGTTGCCAACAATAGAATTCTGCCCAGCTCGGCACCATTGCCCGTAATATCCCTTGGTTCCCAAACCGTCTGATAGGTGCACCCGGCAGGAAGCACCGCTCCTGCCTTGACGTTATTGGTCAGATACCGGGCCGAAAGCACCCTGTCCGGCAGGGCCGCCTCCGCCTGATCGTCATGCGGCAAAATCTGGATATCGCCAAAGCCGCTGGCAGCGAGCACAGACTCCCATGTTTTATTGGAGGCCATGGGCTGGATGCCACGGACAGCGCAATCCTTGATATCAGGCAGCAAAAGCCCCGTGGTTATCTCACCCAAAAAATTGGCACGGGTTATCTCATACAGAAGCAGCATGCCGCCAGGGCGCAGCAGTGAGGCTGCATGCCTTACGGCAACGCTCAGGTCTTTGGCGGCGTGCAGTACGTTTGCTGCTATGACGATGTCATAGATGCCCGTCTCAAATCCCTGAATTTCCGGCTGCTCTTCCATGTTGAACAGACCGGTGCGCAAGAATCCATATTCTGAAAACCGCTGCTTTGCCTGTTTGAGAAACACGGGCGACACATCGGTAAACATGTATGTGGATCTGTCTGGCGGCAACAGAGGCAAGATACGTTCGGCTGTGGCGGCTGTTCCACCGCCTATTTCAAAAATGCGTACAGCCTCTCCCGATGCCGTTTTTTCAAGCCATTCGCGCACATGCTCCCGCACAAGAGCGTTGAAATATACGGAATTGGGCAGTTCGGAATACACCCTGCGCGCTCCGCTCAGGTTGCCTCTGGGCATGAATGTTTCCCGCAGGTCAAGCTGCCCTGTCAGCAGATCGGGCAAGCGTTCCGCAGTGGAAAGAACTACGGATTCCATTGCCCCCCAGGCTTCCCAGACGGGTTGCGTTTCTGCCTCTAGCTCGCTGAATGCCGCTTCCGATACTTGCGCAAGATCATGATAAAAATCCCCATCGCGACGCAGCAGACCTTTTTCGTGCAGGGCCAGAAGCAGCCTTTCTACAAGCTGCGAGAACTGGGGGGGAATACGCATGGCTTCAAGCGCTTGGGCAACCGTTGCCCTGCTGGGGAATCCCAGCCTGGCAAAGGCCCGTGCCACTGCGCCCGCGCACAGATTCTCCAGCAGAGCCTCGCGTTCCACCAACATATGTGGTTCAAGAACATGCCCCGCTGTTACAGCCATGCGCGCTGCTGCCGCCTGCGCGGCTTCTACCGGGTCATGCGGAACATGTTCCCGCCGCTGCGCAAGCGCATGGCAGTAAGTCGCCCGACAAAAGGGCGTGAGTGGAATACGCGTAAGCCGTCCGTCAAGCAGGTGATCCCAGCCTATCTGTTTGCCAGAAGCATAGGCGCTGGCAACATGCTGCAAAAATTGCAGCAGAGGTGCACCCGCATCGGGTGCACCTGTGAGTCGCAATGCCAATGGTTCGACTCCAATGGCCTGACAAAATTTATCCAGCGCATCGGCGCAAAATTTCTGCTGCCCAAGAGCAGTTTCCAGATCCATTGCGGCCTCGGCAGCATACTGTCCAATGGTCTCACGCGCATTGCCAAACTTGTGGCAAAGACTTTGAAGCAGCGTTGCGGCAGGCATTACAGCCTCGATAGCGGTGTTTTCCTGCGCATTCTGCACAAGGACATTTTTTTGCGGATACGCTGCAAGCGCGGCCACAAGCTCCGCGCGGGATTTACCCACAAAAGTCATACGGTAGGCCCGGTGGCTGCGGCGGCAGGCTGCTGTCCAGCAGGCGTGCGACAGGTGAGGGCACTGAGCGGCGTACTGCCGCCATATATCCACCAGCGCATCCAGCGCGCTTTGGGTGTGGGCTGAAAGCGGCAGTATAAACGGCCCATCATCGTCATATTTATTGGGTTCAGCCACTTCTGGCGCAGATTCAAGCACGATGGAAACGTTGGTCCCGCCAAAACCAAACGCATTGGCCATGGCGTAGCGTGTGGCATTCGTCCAGCGGGTTGCGGTTTTTCTGATAACAAAGGGGGTTTCGTTCAACCGCAAGGCAGGATTGGGCGAGCAAAAATTGGCAATCGGCGGCAACTCCGCCTTTTCAAGAGCCAGCATGGCCACCATGAAACCCGCTATGCCTGCCGCTGCATCAAGATGTCCAATATTGGCCTTTATAGCGCCAAGTGTGCAGTATTCCCTTTTGGAGGTTTCAAGGGCGCGCGTAAGGGCCTCTATCTCAATGGGATCTCCTATTGCCGTTGCGGTGCCGTGAGTGGAAATGAATTCTATTTTCTCTGACAAAACGCAACTTACCCCAAGAGCTTCGGCTACAGCCGCAGCCTCGCCATGAACAGACGGAGCCGTATAGCCCACCTTGCTGGCTCCGTCATTGTTGACGGCGGTTCCGCGCACAATGGCATGGATGGCATCCCCATCCCTGAGCGCCGCATCAAGCGGCTTAAGCAGGACGACCCCTACGCCGTTGCCGTTGACGGTTCCATCTGCCTGCGCGTCAAAAGGACGGCATACGCCGCTGCGCGAAAGAATAAGCCCTTCCCTGTGTCGGTATCCGTCCATCTGGGGCAAGGTTATGGACACCCCACCAGCCAGCGCCATATCGCATTCGCCCGCAAGCAGGCTCTGGCAGGCCAGGTGTATGGCGGTAAGCGACGAGGAGCAGGCCGTCTGCACAGTAAGGCTGGGGCCGGTGAGATCAAGAAGATTGGAAATACGCGTGGCAAGGTAATCCCTGTCATTGCCAATGGCCATTTGCAATGCTTCCGTCACGCGGGCGGTTCCCGCGCCAAGGATAGCCGAAGGCAGATAACTGCTGTGACTGGCAGAAGCGTAGACCCCCACACGGTTTTCGGTGACGCCCGGCGCATAACCCGCACTTTCCAGAGCCTCGTATGCGCATTCGAGAAACTTGCGCTGCTGCGGGTCTATCAACTCCGTCTCGTGAGCGCTTATACCAAAAAAACCGGCATCAAAGGCCATTACATCATCAAGACGGCCCATGGCTGTAATGTAGCCATCCACACCGAGGTCGGCATCGGGAACGCCTCCGGCCCTCAAATCCTCAATTGCGGTATCTGTGGTACAATTACGACCAGTCCGCACGGCATCCCAAAAAGCATCGAGCGATACAGCCCCCGGGAAACGCGCCGCTGCTCCGATAACTGCAACGGCATCAGGCCTGTCTTCATTCCACTTGGTCATCCGTCTTCTCCAATTTCTTTGGCGAAAAAGCGCGGTAATGCGCATCCGGCATATGTCTGTGCATGCGCCATCCCGGCAATTATGAAAAATACGTCTTACGGCTGCACAGCCTTGCACCGGCGTGAATTTCTGGCAGCCAGTCTTTTTTCCGCATGGCTGCGTCCCTTGCCGGGGGCATCTGCCCTTCCCTTGGTGATAAGACTGGCCAGCGCGTGGACGCTGGGTGCTTCAAAAAGCTGGATCAGGGCAATCTGCTGCGGGAGTATCTGATTAATATCCCGATGAATCTTCACCATCAGTAGCGAGGTGGCTCCAAGGTCAAAAAACCTGTCATGGAGGCCAAATGACGAAATACCCAGATGCAGCCCCACAACTTCACGAATGCGCTCCTCAAGCTCCGTGCCTTTTTCCTGCGTGGCGGCTTCTTCAAGCTGGGGAGCAGGCAGGCGCTTTCTGTCCACCTTGCCATTATCGGAAAGCGGCAACTGCTCAAGCGCCACATAATGCTGAGGCACCATATACAGGGGCAGCTTGGCCCGGAGGGCCGTGTGCAGATCGTTTGGGGAGAGCGAGCGCTGTGACTGCTGCGGCACCACATATCCAACCAGCCCTTTGCCTGCGCCAGCCAGCGGCATTATGGCCGCAACGGCGGCCTGCACGCCCGGCAGGGAGGCAAGGGCAGCCTCAATATCCCCAAGTTCAATACGAAATCCATTCACCTTCACCTGAGTGTCGTTGCGCCCCATAAATTCTATCTGCCCGTTACCGCGCCACCGAGCCATGTCGCCAGTGCGATAAAGCCTCTCGCCGCTACGCGGGTGCGTAATGAAACGCTGGTCAGTGAGCGCCTTGTCCCCCAGGTAGCCCATGGCAAGGCCCCCTCCGCCGATATACAACTCTCCGGGCACATCATCCGGGCAAGGGGTCATGTCCTCATGCAGAACGAGCATTTTCTGATTCGCAAGCGCGCGGCCATAGGGAATGGACTTCCACCCTGCCGGGGGATCATTGGGCGACATTTCGTAAGCAATGGACCAGATGGCGGCCTCCGTGGCGCCTCCCAGACTTATCAACATGGTTGCAGGAGAAAAGTGCGCTGAGTCGCGCGGCAGACGCGGCGGAATCCAGTCGCCGGAAAGTAACGCCAGCCGGGGCATATGCTCCACAGCCGCACCGTGTTCCACAAACATCTGCCACAGCATCGGCACAGAATTCCACAGGGTTGCCGGATGGCGGGCAAGACGGCGCACCCAGGCGGAAGGGTCACGTATTTCACGTTCATCAGGCAGTACAAGATGCCCACCAGCTGAAAGCAGACCGAAAATATCATAGACCGAAAGATCAAATGACAGGGCGGAGATGGCGAATACGCTGTCGTTTGACGAAACCCCGAATCTTGAATTGATATCGCGAAGGGTGTTCTGCACCGCACGGTGCGTCATCATGACGCCCTTGGGCGTGCCTGTTGTCCCAGAGGTAAAGATGACGTAGGCCAGCCTGTCCGGCGAGGTTTGCAGGGCGGCAACAAGAGCATCAGCCGCAGCGTCTGCCGCCGCATCTACCGAGGCGTCCTCCTGCCTGACGACCGCCAGCGGCAGATCATCCCAGTCATGGGCGGCTGCGCCTTGCTCCGCAACCACAGCCATGACTCCCTGTTGCAGAATGGCCGAGCGCCGCGCACGGGGCCACGTGGGGTCAATCGGCACATAGGCCGCGCCCGTAAGCAGAATACCCATGACAGCCGCAATCTGTTCCCAGCCTTTGGGAAGCCCCACGGCCACAAGGACATTCTGCGTATTTTGCGGCAAAGCGCCCGTCAACTGCCGCGCCACGGCGTAAGCCGCCTGAAACAGCTCGCCAAACGTCAGCGTGCGATCGGGCGCAATCACGGCCTTTTTGTTGGGGAGCGCCAGCACATGCTCCAGAAATCCCTGGTGCAACAAATGCCCATCGTCCTCAAAACAAGGGTTTGCATCGTGGCGTCGCGCCATCTGCTCTTCAGGCAATTCGGGCATGATTGGCCGCTGCCAGTCAGCGTCAGGCTTGCAAAGAGCTTCAACCATGCTGCCATAGCAGCGGAAAATGGCATTCTGAAGAACTTCGTCAAAAATCCCTTCCACCACATCCCAGTTGAAAACCAGCCTTCCGTCTTCCTCAAGAACCTGGTGGTCAAGCCATATCTGGGGAGTCTGGGTTATTGTGTAGGCGGGTTTTCCGAACACTCCGTTGTTGGTGTCCAGAATTTCTCCCACATCCCCGGCGCCCAGCGCACTTGTAAAAACAATGGGCATAAGAACCGGACGCCTTTGACGCTCGGAAATATCCTGAAGAACCTTTATGCCAGAGTACGCGCTGTGTTCCACATCCTGCCAGAACCGGGCGTCCAATTCTCTGGCGTACTCAATAAAGCTTTCCTGCGGACGCATCTTTCTGGCCGCTGAAAGCATGGTTGTGGTAAAATCACCCACCACCTGTTGAATGGCCGGATTTTCCGATTCCCTGTTAAAAACCGTTATGTTAAGGCAAAAATCCGGTCTGGCGGCCCACTGGCCCATTACGGCAGCAAAGACGGTGTATAATACCACGGAAGGGGTAAGGGCGTGCCGGTTGCACATGGCCTTGAACGCTGCCCATTGCTCCGGTTCCAGACCGGCCTTCAAGCGTTTGAACCGCTGCACCTGCGGCTGTACTTCCTGCGTGGGCAATTGCGGCGCGGCGGGAAAGTCCGCCAGCCTGTCCTGCCAGTATTTGCGGCACTCATGATAAAAACTGGTCTCTTCCTTACGTTTCTGCTCTTCCACATACTGACCGAAAGTCATGCCGGGAACGGGCATGTCGCCTTGGGGATGCGTATAGAAAAAGCTCAGTTCGCGCAGGCAGTTGCCAATGCTGTACACGTCCGCCATGACAGCATCGCAGCTCAGGTGCACGCGCACAAAGTCATCGGCGATAATGCTTGCTCCAAGTGTTATTATCGGCCATACGGAAAGGTCGGGGACGCGGTGCGAAAGCTTGTTTCGCCGCGCTGCAAGGCGCTCTTCCTTTTCTGCGGCATCAAGTTGGCGCAAATCCTCAATTTTCCAGCGCAGAGGCGGCACCTTCGGCACGATGTGAAACATGCCCTCACGCGTTACCGTGGCGCGCAGCATGTCGTGACGGGCAATAACTCTGTCCCAGGCTTTTTGCAGACGTTCAACATCCAGGGCGCCGCAATCAAACTCCTGATATCCGTGGCTCCCCACGCCGCTCAGGTTGACGCCAGCCGTGCGTCCAATCCAGTAGGCGCGCTGCACGTCCGTCATGGGAAATTCCTGGGGCTCGCCCTCCTGCACCGGGCAAGGACTCTGTTCACGGCTGGTTCGGCGTTCTGCGCTGGCAAGCCCCTTTTGCCCTGCCAGCCGGGAAAAAAGCTGCAACTGTTCGGCGCTGAGACTCATGACAAGGCCTCCAGTGACGCAGAAACATCCTCTGGGCGCATGTGCTTTACAGATTCAAGCAGTTCTGCGAGGGCAAACAGCCTTTCCTTTTCCTCCTGCGATTCGGTCAGGTAATCTGCAATGTTCGCCACAGTCCGCTGACGGAATATCTGAGCTACGCTGAATGCGGAGAGATCAAAGAGATCACGGATTTCTTTTGCCAGGGGCATGGCCATGAGGCTGTCGCCCCCAAGCTCCACATAGTCGTCATCAATACCTATGCCGCTCAAGCCAAGGCGTGACTCAAACAGATCAACAAGAGCCCGGTCCAGCGCATGACGTGCTCCGCGCCATTCCACCATCAGCGGGGGGCGCTGCCCAACGCTTCCTTCGGCCTTGAGGTCGGCCGACTCAAGAGCATCCGTTGCAAGCCCGCGCTTGGTGCGCGCCTCATCAAGCATGGCGGCAAGGCTGCGACCGCTGACAACAGGAAGCTCCACCATCATTCCGAGGCAAGCCTTAACCGCCGCAAGGGCTGCATCTGGAGCGATGCCCCCCTTCAGATCCTCTCCGGAAAGCCGTGCATGCAGTGAAGCCATCTTGTTGATCATGCCCACCTGACGCCATACGTCCCAGCGTATGCCCATGACGCGTGTTCCCGCGCGCTGCTGCCGCATGGCCCAGGCATCCAGCACTATGTTGGCTACAGTGTTATCCAGTTGTCCAACAGAGCCACACAATGCGCCTATGGATGTATTAAAAATAATAAAATCAACGTTACAAAACTGCAGCACCTTTTCAATGCCAAGCAATGGAATAACCTTGGCGCTCCAGTTTTCCGTCTTTTCAACGGACAAACTTTGCGCCTGCATCAATCCACCGCCAGTGACGCCGCTGGCGTGCACAATTCCAGCCACATCTTTATGTTCAGCAAGTACCTCATCCAATACCTGCATGAGTTCATCCTGCTTGTTGAGGTCGACATAGCGCGGCCTGACAATCACCCACTCATTGGCGCAGTTCTCCCAGAATTCTGCGGATCGGCGCGTTTTCTGTAGGGGGACAAGTGTTATGCGGCGCTGCTGCTCGGCTGCCTGCCTGGCCAGATCGAGCATGAATGTTCGGCCAATGCCGCCACTGCCGCCAAAAACAAGGTAGGCCGCCCTTTCACGCAGATGAATGTGCTCATTTATATTTTCAGACTGCCTCACGCATTCAGGTTGCTCCTGCCAGAAAATTCCGTCGCGCACAGCCACAAGAGACGTCAGCGCGGTAGCCGCCATGCGGTTGCTCACAGCCTTTTCCAGCAGGTCGGCCAGTACCGGGGCGGAAAGCCATTCTTCCACATCCAGCACGCAAGCCAGGGTATTTCTGGCCTCAAACGGCAGCACACGGGCAGGAGCCAACAAGGCTCTTCTGTCAATGATCGGCAGGGCCGTACCAAAGGCCGCCGCCCCGGAGGTGAGCCAGTAAACACTCATGGCCTGCCCGTTGGCGCATTCAGCCAGCCAGGCGCACAACGCCGCCGCCTCCCCGCACGTACGCGCCGCAGATGCCAGTGAATTATCGCCTTGTACGGCAAAACGGCAGTCCACCAATGTATCCGGCAGAGGACTACTGCCCTGCAAATCCGCAAGTGTTTTGAACAGCAGCACATTCCAGCCACGCTGGCGCAACGCCTCGGCAACATCCGCCCCTTCGTTGCCCAAAAATCCTATAACGCCCTGAGGCATTGCGGGCATTGTCACAGGTATCTGCCGCCAGCAGAGAATAGAAATCTCCATTCCCTGATCCGTTGGCGTCTTGCCGCCCGCCATCTGCCGTTCAAGCCAGTAACGCTGGCGTTCAAAGGGATAGGTCGGCAAAGGCACAGCGTGCCCGCCGCCGCTCAGGGCATCTATCTTGGCCCAGTCAGCGCGGCCTCCCTGTTGCCAGAGTTGCCCTATGGCTTCCAGAAGGGCCGTATGCTCCCCGGTTTTGCCCTGTTCTGAAGGCATCACGGG
The DNA here is from genome assembly GCF_022508225.1 of Desulfovibrio sp. UIB00. Taxonomy (NCBI): domain Bacteria; kingdom Pseudomonadati; phylum Thermodesulfobacteriota; class Desulfovibrionia; order Desulfovibrionales; family Desulfovibrionaceae; genus Desulfovibrio; species Desulfovibrio sp. UIB00. Next base: position 24,506 of record NZ_JAETXJ010000013.1, read on the forward strand.
AATAATCGGCGAGTGTTTTTTGAAGGCCGGATGGCGGCGCAGCATGGCGCTCAGCTTTCGCGAAGGGCCAACTTCAAGCAATGCGGCCTCGCCCTCATGGCACAATGTGGATATCTGGTCAGATAGCTGCACAGGGGCACACAACTGGCGAACCCAGTATTCGGCATCCGTGGCCTCAGCTTCTGTGAGCCAGCTTCCAGTGACGTTTGAAAGTATGGGCAGTTGCGGTCTGTGCAGCTCAACGCCCTCAAAGGCCTTGCGCAGCAGCGGCATGGCGAAATGCAGCAGGCTGGAGTGGCCCGCCTTTTCTGCTGCCAGTTTTGAGAACGGCAGGTCTGCCGCATTCAGAGCAGCCTCAAGCGCATTGATTCCATGCGCAGTGCCGGAGGCAACGCATCCGTTGGGTGTGATCACGGTTGCAATGCTTACTCCTTCTGGCAAAAGGAGTTGCAGCTTTTCTGACGCCATCGGCACAAAAAGCATGGCCCCTGACGGGGACTCGTCAATAAGCCGTGATCGTTCTGCAATGAGGCGAACGGCGTCGTTCTCGGAAAAGACCCCCGCCACGGTTGCGGCTACGTACTCCCCTGCCGAATGGCCCATCACAAAGGCGGGCTGTATTCCAAAGTCTTGCAACAGCATCGCCAGCGCGTACTCCACGGCAAACAGGGCAAACGTACCCAGACGCGTATCTGTGGACACTTCCTGACGATCAAGCGCCGAGGTCACGTCAATGCCTGTCTCGCGCTGAAACAATGTGCATATTCTATTGAAAACATTTCCAAATTCTGGATGTGATGCGCAAAGCTCGCTTGCCATGCCCGGATACTGCGATCCGAAACCGGGAAATAGAAAAGCCACGGGCCGGGCCTTGTCTGGATCTTCCAGACTGCTTGCCCGACGCAGCAAAGCCGAAGATTGCAGCGTGCGCAAAAGCGACTCCGAATCTTGACAAACAAGGCTCAGGCGGCAAGCCTGCATGTCGCGCCCCAAAAGCAGCGTATGCGCGAGGTCAGCCAGCGGGACAGGATGCGCCTGCACCCATGTGCTCAGCTCCACCACCTTTTTTTCAAGAGCGGCAGTGGTTTTGGCGGAAAGGGTAATCAAGGTTGCGCCAGAGGCATCCGTAGCTGTTGGCTCCGGGCCTTCCTCCAAAATCAGATGGACATTGTTGCCGCCTATACCCAGTGAATTTACCGCTGCAACGCGGGTTTTGCCTGCCGCAACAGTCCAGGCTTCTGTTTTGCCGGCAATTCTAAAAGGGGTAGCCTCCAGCGCCAGCCTCGGATTGGGCGCATGAAAATCCAGCGAGGCGGGGATAACCTTGTGATGCAGCGCCAGCGCTGTCTTGATCAGGCTGGCAACGCCTGCGGCGGCGTTCAGGTGCCCTATGCCGGTTTTTACTGATCCCAGGCGGCAATACTGACGGGGAGCGCTTTGGGGAATTGCCCATGCCTGAGCAAGGGCCGCAACTTCCATGGGGTCGCCAATGGGCGTCCCTGTGCCGTGTCCCTCCACAAGGCCAATTTCCAGCGGATCAACACCAGACATAGCCAGAGCATCGGCAATGACCGCCGCCTGACCAGACACGGACGGCGCGTAAAATCCCGTTTTGTCCGAGCCATCGTTGCCAATGGCATAGCCGGAAATGACGGCATAAATGATATCCCTGTCGCGCAACGCGTCATCCAGGCGTTTGAGCACGACAACGCCAACCCCTTCCCCTTCATTCACTCCACTGGCATCATCGCTGTAGGCGCGGACATGCCCATCGCGTGAAAGCGGCCCCTCCGGCTCATAGCTGTAGCCGGGGCTCACCCCGGCCTTCAGCCCCGCACCGCCCGCCAAAGCCACATCGCACTGCCCGGCGAGAAGAGCCTGACAAGCCATTGCCGCAGCCGCAAGGGACGATGAGCAGGCGCTTTGCACCGTCATTGCCGGGCCTTTCAGGTTCAGCTTGTACGCAACACGCGCAGCCAGATAATCCTTGTCGCTGGCTGCAAGCATATCCACCAGATCAAGGGGCTTGGCGTCCAGAATCCTGTCTGCAAAGCGCAGTGCGTAGCCGTTGAAATTGCAACTTCCAAACACACCAACAAACTGACCGCTGGCTTTGGGGGCAATGCCCGCATGCTCCAGAGCCGCATACGCGCATTCAAGAAAAATTCGGTGCTGCGGGTCCAGCATTCTTGCTTCGCGCGCGGGAACATCAAAAAAATCGCCATCAAACATATCTTTGCTTTCAAGCGCAAAGCCGTAGTGAACCAAACCATCATCAACATCGGCCAACATCTTCCCACCGGAAATTCCGGCTTGCAGATTTTCCCAGAAAGCATCCAGGTTTTCCGCACCAGGAAAGCGCCCAGCCATGCCAACTATTGCTATTTTTAAAGAATTTTCTGTCATGTTACCTCCTGGGGCGGACGCGGGACGCCATGGCGCGGAGCTTCTCAACGCGGCCTTGAGTGTGCCCGGATTCTGTGGAACAGAGCACTTCGGCATCAATGAGGTGCTTCGCCTGACTGGCTATGGTTGTGTACTGAAAAACAGAAAGAACAGGCACAGGCCGCTGCAATACCGCCGTGAGCCTGGTGGACAGCTGCATGGCAAGAAATGAAGTCCCGCCTGCATCAAAAAAGGATACCGATACGCCCGGTCGCGCTCCATTGAGCACGGATGCCCACGCATCCGCTATCTGCTGCTGGGCCTTTGTTTCAGGAACAGACGCCTCTCTGGCGCGGGGCTTGCTCAGGGAGGCCTTTGCCCGGGCAGTCAGGGCGCGCCGATCAACCTTGCCGTTGGCAGTGAGTGGGAATGCGGATTCCAGACAAATTTCCGCTGGGAGCCAGGAATAAGGCAATCGACCTTTCAGGGCCAGGCCGATACGCTGGGCGTCCACCTTGAGATCTCCGTCCGGCTGGGCAAAAGCCACGATTTTTCTACTCTGCGAATGCTCGGCCACAACAGCAACGGCCTGCCGCACACCGGGCATCTCTGCAATGGCTGATTCAATTTCACCAAGCTCAATGCGCATGCCGTTGATTTTGACCTGCGTGTCATCGCGGCCCATAAATTCAATATCGCCATCGGGAAGCATTCTTCCCCAGTCGCCGGTTCGGTAGAGCCGCTCGCCAGTCTGAGGGTGAGGAAAAAACGATTGTTCCGTCAGTTCCGGCCTGTGCAGATATTCCTGCGCGAGTCCCACTCCTGCGATGTATATTTCGCCGGGTACCCACAGGGGGCATGGCCTCATGGATGCGTCCAGCACGTAGAGCATCTGACCGGAAAGCGGTTTTCCATAAGGAACTGTCTTCTGCCCCGGCAAAAGCGCATCCACAACTTTTTCAACTGACCAGATTGCAGCTTCTGTCGCTCCGCCCATGCTGACCAGACGCGGCTCTTGCGGCAAGGCAAGGATGCTGGCGGCCAATTCTACGGGCAGCCAGTCTCCACTGAGCATAAAGAGGCGCAAATGCTTCAGGCACCCTCCTGTGGCTTTGGCTGAATCCAGCAGCAATTGCGCCAGCGCCGGCACAGAGTTCCACACAGTAACCTGCGTATGCTCCACCAGCATTACCCATTCCAGAGGTTCGGCAAATTCCGCGTGCTGTGGCAAAACCAAAGCCGCGCCAGCCGCCAGAGTGCCGAAGATGTCATAGACGGAAAGATCAAAGTTGAGTTGCGAGATGCCAAACACCCTGTCATTTGGACCCACGGCATTCCTGGAATTGACATCTAAAATCGTATTCAGCGCGGATTGATGCGAAACCGCCACGCCCTTGGGTTTGCCCGTAGACCCAGAAGTAAAAATCACATAGGCCGTGGCTTCCGGATCGACATCCACCGAGGCGTCAACCGCAACAGTCTGTCCGCTGGATTGCTTCTTGCCAGCTCCAGTTGCCCTTGTACTCCCCGTGTCATTTCCGGAAAAATCCGCAAGCAGCAGAGGGGTGCTTTCGACAGAAATTTCTGCAAGCTGGCAGTCTGCGTCAGCCAGAAACCCTTGGTTTTTCCCATCGCACAGGGCAAGACGAACGCCGCCTTCCGCAAGGATGGTCAAAATACGGCTTTGCGGGTCACTGACGTTCACGGGCAAGTATGCCGCCCCAGCGCGAAGCACCGCCAGCACGGCCACCACCTGAAGCCATCCCTTGGGAAGGGCAATGCCAACCAGTTCCCCCTTGTTGACCAGCAGTTCCGAGGTCAGCCGACGGGCCAGATCCCCGCTGAGCCGATCCAGTTCGCCGTAAGAGAGCGTCTTCTCGGGTGTAATGATGGCGGTTGCCGCAGGGCTGGACGCGGCGCGCTTCAAGAAAGGCCCTGCCAGGCTCTGCCGGGCATGCGGCAACAAGGCCAGAGATGCTGGCTGTATACGCGGCTGCCGCACGGTCTGAGCAGACATCCCCCACACCCCGCCGTCCGACAGGGCATGGGCCAGAGCTACAAACTGCTCAAACATGCTTTCAACAAGGTCGGGAGGGAAAAGACCTTGGGGATAATCCCAAACCAGCGAAAGCCCATCGCGATATTCCACAACCTGCGCGTCTATCCATGTCTGCGGAGCCTGATTGCAGGCAAAAATCAGTTCTCCGAAGCGTGAAGCCGCATCCAGATAGCTGCCGCCTGCAATGCCCGTGGCGCAGGTCAACACAACGGGGAGTGGGTTTTCGTTGGGTGTAGTGTGAGCGCGGGCGATGATTGCATTGACCTCGGCCCCGCTGATATCCGCATGCGACAGTGCCTGACAAATATCCTCATGGGCGGCGCGGCACAGCGCAAGAAAAGTCTGCCCCGCACCAGCGCGCACCGTCACCGGCAGCATGGAGGTAAAATCACCCAACACGCCTTCATAGGCTGCTCTTTCCCCTGCCCGGTCAAACAGGGTCAGGTTCAGAGTCATGTGAGGCGAACGGCTGAACCGCGAAAGAGTTTCACCAAGAATGGCAGCGAACATTCCCGCAGCTGTCACCCCGGCCCTTGCCGCGTGACTTTTGAGGCTTTGCCATGCATCGGCCTTCATGTGCGACGCAAGCCGACCTATGACGGGCGGCGTGAGTTCTCTTGGCTGATGGGCAAACGGCAACTGGGGCGCTCGGGGCAACTGCGCCGCGCGCGCCTGCCACCACTCCCGGTGCCTCTTTGCAGACGCCAGTTCTTTGCTGGCCTCAGCTTGCGCTACATATTGTGAGAACTGTCTGTTACTGATGCAGGCTTTTTTCTGCTGCCCAGTGTAAAGACCGTGCAGCTCGTTCAGCCACAAAGCCAGAGAGGCCACATCAAGCAGCAGGATATCAAAGCTGATATGGAGATATGCGCAAGGCACGTTGTCCGTTCCGCTCACGCATATGTTGAACAGCGGCCACGTTTCCGCTGGCAGCACTTCTGCCCGCATCTCCTCCCTGCACTCTGCCGTGGCATGCGTGCCGCAACGGCTGTGTATACGGTACCAGGGAACCTCTGGCAGCACCTTTTGCTGCCCATCTGGCGTCAGCACTGTCCGCAGCATGGGATGGGCCAGTATTGTCTGGTTGAGGGCTTTTTCCAGACGCGGCAGATCAAATTTTCCCTTTGGCTCATGAATTTCCAGATAGCCGTGCGCGGCAATTCCCCCCAGGGGAAAAACCGTTTGACGCCCCAGCCAGTATGCTCGCTGCATATCCGTGAGCGCAAAGGGCTGCCCGTCGACGATGCGTTCCGGCTCCTGCTCCACAGCGCACCTTCTGCCCTGCTCCATCAACCGAACCCAGCCTCCCAAGGTTGCATTTTTCAGCATATCCGCAAGTTTGACGCTAACGCCAGCTTTTTTGAGCATAACAGGCAGGCGCATCATCATGAGCGAACTCATGCCAAGCTCTATGAGGGAATCATCATCTCCTATCAATTCTGGGGAGCAATCAAGAACTTCCGCAATCCAGCGGCGCAAGCCGAGGCGCGATAGTATCGGAGCTTCAGCATTCATGTTCTGCTCCTTTAGCTTCTGCAATATGTTGCTGATATTGCGTCAGAAGCTGCTCGCGCAAGCTGCGGCGGTTATTTTTGCCCACCGCAGTGCAGGGAAACGAAGGAACAAATACAAACTGGTCGGGGATCTTGAAGGTCGTCATACCGTTCTGCTGTAAAAAAAGACGTAGCGAGCGCGCGCTCAAGCCGCCGTCATCGTGCTCGTGGACATGGATAAAAGCGCATATACGCTCGCCCAGATGCTCGTCCGGAATGCCCACAAGCACGGCATCACGCACTCCCGGGCAGGTTACGAGTACATTTTCCACTTCCTCGGGAGTTATTTTTTCTCCACAACGCTGGATTTGATCCTTTTCCCGCCCTTCAAGCACCATGCACCCGTCAGGCCTACGCCGCGCAAGGTCCCCAGTGCGAAAAAATCCATCGGTGGTAAACGATGCAGCATCGACATCTGGTCGTTTGTAGTAGGCATGGATGGTGTATGGCCCGCGAATCTGCAAACCACCTACGGTATTGTCCGGAACCTCCTTGCCTGCAGCGTCAACGATACGAAACTCGTCCGCCGGGCACACGGGTTTTCCCTGTGTGCTGCAAACCGTTTCTTCATCCATATCCATGCGGGTCATGCTCACCAGGCCTTCAGACATGCCAAAAACATTCTGAAAGCGGCAGCCGAATACTCTTATGGTGCGCCTTGCAAGATCTTCACTCACGCGCGCCCCACCAACCTGGATGCTCTGTAAGCTGGGAAAATCCCTCTCACGATCCAGCAGTTCCGCCATATCGCACCAGAGAATCGCCGCAGGCGGCACAAGGGCGGTGCTGGTGACGGAATGCTTGTCTATCAGGTCAAAGCAGGTGTCTGGATCGGGATTTTCGGCTATGACCAGGGTTCCGCCGCATAAAAGGGTTCCCAGCAGACCGGGTGCGGCCAGCGGAAAGTTGTGCGCCATAGGCAAGGTGGCCAGATAGACAGTCGCGGCATCGAACCCATTGGCGGCGGCGTTGTAACGGGCTGAACAGAGGTATTCACAATGGACGCGCGCAATCAGCTTTGGGGTGCTCGTGGTGCCGCCCGAAAGCAGAAAACAGAGCAGGGAGTCGGGCATGGCAGGGTCTTGCGGCAAGGCAAAACCGGTGCCAAACAAGGATTGGAAAGGAACAAACTCCTCTGCATTGCCGCGCACAATTACGTGATCAAGGCCGGGGTGCTGCTGTTGCAGTTCGCGAGCCAACGTGCGGTAGTCAAAGCCTGACACCTCGTCGGCGCAGATATAGGCTTTTGCGCCAGCCGCCTCCACAAATGCGGAAATCTCTGTCTTTCGATGCGCTGGCAGAGCCATAACCGGGGCAACCCCAAGGCGGACAAGGGCAAAAAAGGCAACCACAAATTCCCAGCAGTTTGGCAACTGCAAAACCACCGTTTGCCCCGCCGTGAGCCCAAGTGCGGCAAACCCGGCGGCAGCCTGAGCCACCTTTTGTTCCAGCTCAGCATAGGTAAGGCAAAACTCGCCATCAATAACAGCAAGATGCCCTGTGTGCTTACGCGCCAGATCACTCAGAAAGGTGTTGAGCGTTTCTTCACGCCAGTAACCCTCCGCCCTGTAGCGCTCTATCTCCTTTATCGGCCATCCAAGATCATGCGCGTAAAACATGTTCACCTCATCTCGCTTGCCGTAAGCAGTTGTGTTGCGGCAACAAGCGTGCTGCCGCGAATATTCATCTTGCCAGCCGCCTTTGCTAAGGGGCCGTTCGCGCGTTTAAGCCACAGACGCGCGGGTTTCTTTTTTGGCAGAGGAGGACACATAAAATCTGGCGAAGATTCCCCCTAGCGCCGAGCAGGCTAACGCTGCGCAAATAGTTGCACTGTAACCCAGGCGACCAGCCATGACCATGCCCGTGCCCCCCATGCCCATTGCAAAAAACTGATATATGCTGAACTGCACTGTGTAGTCCGTTGCCGGACTTTCTTTGGATGCATGATCCATCATCAGCGTGCTAAGCATGGTGACGGACGGCACATAGCCCAGAAAATGAGCCATGACCGCAGCTACGACCATACTTGTGCTCACGTTTCCCATGGCCATAAAAAGCACCGCTGCAATACTGAGCAGCTGCATCCCCAGGCAGTAATTCATGGTGAAACTCCGTCCGTGGCGGGAAATCATCCACCCTGCGAACAAGCTGGAAGCAATGCCCATAACTGGACCGAGCACATCCACATAAAACCCGATGCGTTCAAGCGACCAATGATTATCCACCAGAATTGGCGTCAACAGACTGTAGGCAACTGTAATTCCCATGGGGAAAAGCAACAGCATCACAAGCCAGGATGTCATGCCCGGCTGACGCCAAAACCCCACAAGCCGGGCAGCGGCCTGCAAACCACTTTGCTTTTGAATTTGCAATTCATCTTCAATAAAGAAAAGCAGTTGCACCAACGACACGGCAGTGCCCAGAGCCAGAATCAAGACAGACTGACGCCAGCCAAGACTGGGGTATGCCATCAACACAAAGCCTGCGCCTATCATAAAGCCGAGCATGCCCCCGGCAGTCTGAATGCCATTGCCGATGCCCCGCTCTTCTTTGGAAAGGATGGAGCATACCAGGCCATCTGTTGCGATATCCTGGGTTGCTCCGCACAGGGCCATGACGATGCACAGCAGATAAACAGAGCCAAAGTCTGTTTGCACATCCAGGCTTGCGATAGCACAAAGCACCACAACCAGGAGCGACTGCATCAAGATCAGCCAACCACGAAAATGACCAATTCTTGGTGTGAAACGAATTTTATCCACCAAGGGAGCCCACAAAAATTTGCAGGCTCCAATCATGCCAAGGGCATAAACGGAGCTTATCTGCTCAAGAGGCGCACCCTGCTTGCGTAATATGGCAACAAGCGCAACTGAAAAAAAGCTCAGCCCGAGGTATTGCGTAGTGTAGAGGCTGGCTATCAGACTCCATACAGAAAAAGGCTTTCGTGATAACATTGCAAACATACGCATCCTTGAAATTTACACCTGTTGCTTTCAGGTGATGCCTATAAGCTGAAGAATATATCCAAATTCAGCTGTGCGCCCAGGTTGGAAAGGCCTAATCCAGCGTACGGCGGTAGCAGCGGATGGACAGCGTGCAGACAACCGCCAGAATCAGCACTAACGCGCCAAAATCCACCCAGATATCAGCAAGGGTATTACCTTTGAGAAGAATCCCGCGCACAATCCGCAAAAAATGCGTTACCGGCAATATTTCACCAAGCCATTGCGCCCAGTCTGGCATACCCCGATACGGGAACATAAACCCTGACAATATGATGGACGGCAGCAGAAAACCTGAAGAAGCCTGATTGGCCTGCATCTGGTTTTTCGCAATGGATGAAAAAATGAATCCAAGTGCCAGATTTGCGCAGATAAAAACCACGCAAACCAGAAACAGCAAGGCCATGGAACCCATCATTGGCACATGGAAAAGCACCTTTGCAGCTGTAAGAATAACCAGTATCTGACCGAATCCTATAAGAATGTAGGGCGAAATCTTGCCAAGCATCATCTCTAGGGGGCGAATGGGGGCCACCAGCAGACTTTCCAGGGTTCCACGTTCGCGTTCGCGGGTCATGGCTATGGAAGTCATCATGATCATGGTTGATGAAAGCACCACGCCAAGGATACCGGGAACCACGCTGAACGCCGATTCGTTTTCTTCGTTATACTTGCGGTGCACCAGCAACGAGTACGGCGGGCTCCCCTGCTTCAATTCAGAAAGGGGCCCGGTGAGATCCGCATTTATGGCTTTTGCCGCAAGCCCGGACAGGGCAGCTATGGCGGCGGAAGTGGCGGAAGGATCGGTTGCGTCAGCCTCGACCAGTACCTCGGGGCGTTCGCCTCTGGCAACATTTCGTGAAAAATCTACGGGAATATTGATGACAAACTGGGTGGAACCGTTGGCCAGCGCCCGCTGCGACTCAGCTTCCGTTGCATTGCGGTTGGTGATCAAAAAATAGCCCGATACTTCCAGGGAACTTACAAACGAACGGCTCATAACCGACTGATCACCATCAACCACAAGGGTGGGCAGATGCTTTGGGTCGGCATTGATCGCATAGCCAAACAGAAGAATTTCCATCAGCGGCACGCTGAGCAACATGGAAAACGTTGCCCGGTCGCGCTTCATCTGGATCAGTTCCTTAATCAGCAAAGCCACAAAACGCCTTAGGGAAAATCCACTAAACATCAGGCCAGCCCCATCTTCATATCTTTCAGGGCACGGTTCATGAGCAGAATAAACAGATCCTCGAGCGATGCCTCGGCGTCTGACCACACCAGCGCCGGGTCATGCCGCCAGGGGCGGATCGCCTCTTCAAGCAGGGCTGCATCTGCGCCGCCCACGTGCAGGTCATTGCCAAAGGGTATAACCACATCCACATGGTTTTGCGACTCAAGCCGCTGCGCTATGCGGGTAAGAATTGCTGGCGCCAGGTCTGGCTTGAGGCATGCGGAGTACATTTTCATGGGAAACCGTTTGATAAGCTCGCGGCTTGTGCCGCAAGCCAGCAGTTTGCCATAGGCAATATAGGCAATACTGTGGCAGCGTTCCGCCTCATCCATATAGTGTGTTGACACAAGCACGGTAATACCCTCTGCCGCCAGTGCATGTATCTGCTCCCAAAATTCCCGCCGGGCGGTAGGGTCCACCCCTGCGGTGGGTTCATCCAGAAGCAATACCTTGGGCTTGTGCATCACGCAGCTTGCCAGTGCCAACCGTTGCTTCCACCCGCCAGAGAGCGACCCGGCCAGCTTTTTGCGCTGCTCCCACAATCCCAGTCGGTGCAGCACGCTCTGGATTTCACGGCGCACATTGCTCAACCCATAAATGCGGGCTGTAAAGGCAAGATTTTCTTCAAGAGTCATGTCTTCATAAAGCGAAAAACGCTGAGGCATGTACCCCACCTGTAGTTTGATCTGATCCGCCTGCGTCAGGATATCGAGCCCAAGGCAGGTGCCCGTGCCTTTATCCGGCGTCAGCAGGCCGCACATCATCCGCAGGGTCGTGGTTTTTCCTGATCCGTTGGGGCCAAGAAAACCAACAATCTGGCCCTCTGGAACGCTGAACGACACGGAATCTACCACTGTAGCATTGCCAAACGTTTTGGTAAGGCCCTGCACTTCGATGGCGTTTGTCATTTATGGAAAACTCCCGTCACGGGCAGCCCCGGGCGTAATTGCGCGCAAGACTCAAGAGGAACCGCTTCAACCATAAAGGCCAGCTTGCCCGATTCGTTACGCGAATAAAGCACCGGCGGCCTGTAGGCAGCCTCGGAAGAAACAAAATTTACGCGAGCGGGGATGCCTTTGCCGCAACCTTCGCATTGCAGCAGAATTTCCGGTTCTGCGGACGTCCAGCCAATCTGGGTCGGGGAAAGAAAAAAACGGGCCTTGATGTTCCCCGGCGGCAGCAGTTCCACGACAGCCTGCCCACTCGCTATGGTTTCTCCCGGCCGGTAGATGATATCGTTTACCACGGCATCGGCAGGCGCTATCGCTTGTCGCAGAGCCAGATTCGCCTCTGCCTCGCGCACAGCGGCCTGACGGAATTGCAGCATCTTTTGCGCGGCTTCAATTTCGCCTTCGCGCCCGATACTCAGCTGGGCCAATCGCAGACGGCTTTCGCTGGCGCGGATTTTTGCCCTCGTGGCCGATTCCTCTGACCGCAGGCGCTCTACTTCATCCATTGACGCAGCACCGCTGTGGCTGAGATTCAATTTACGGCGATACGACGCTGCGGTGTAGGCAAGCTGGGCCTTAAGCTCTGCAATGCCAGACTGCAAGGCTTCTATTTCATCATTCCGTTCCGCAGAAAGTAGGTTGGATACTTCCGCCTTTGCGGCCTCAAGCTCGGATCTGGCCTTGTCCAGAGCCGCTTTTTCCCTGTTGCTGTCGAGGGTAAAAAGGACTTCTCCCGCCTTCACATGGCTGCCGCGCGAAACAGAGAGGGTTTCAACAATACCGCTTGCAGGCAGAGAAACTCTGACAAAATCACCTTCAACATAGCCCTGAACGTCAGTATCTGACCGCCCGTAGCAGCCGGTAAGGAGGCTCGCTATGACAGCAGAAGCAAGAACCGCGCACTTCATTGAATTCTCCGCCATGAAGTGCGCTTTCTCTGCTGCGCGGATACCACGTTACAGAGAAAGCACACTTCAATGAGACCTCGGCTAAAATTTCAGCGTAAAATCAACACCGAACATCATTGGGTCAATAAGAGTCACCAAGGTGTTCTGGTCGTATGACGGGTTCATGGCGTTCACATAGAACTGCGAGGCCGTAGCCGCCTGATTCAGCAGGTTGCGGCCCCAGAGGTTCACCTCGTACTTATCGTTCTTGACGCCGAGATTCAGGTCAAACGTACCATATCCGGCCTGCTCAAGCCTGTTTTCAATGTCGTAGTAGTAATTTGAACGATAGCGGAAGGTCAGATCAATACCCGCCACAAGCTTGTCCCAGGGCAATTCGTACTCATAACCGACCGTGCTCCGCCCAGTAAACTTGGAGTGATACTGCTGCTGATTACCGCTGGCGTTGATGGTGCGGCCGCCAGCCGTTGCAGGGGCATTCTTAAAGTCCACATAGGTCGCGTCCGCATAGCCCACGCCAACGCTTGCATGGATACCGTTGTCAAACTTGCCGGCAAGGTCTGCCTCAAAGCCATAGGAACGGCTCTGTGGTGCATTGATAATGGGAGTCATGTTTGTGGAGGAATCATATGCCAACACCTGCTGGTCTCTCCAGTCAATGTAGAAGAGCGCGGTGTTCAGGGTAATGCGGCCATCGTAAAAGGAATTTTTCATTCCCAGTTCGTAGTTTACGGTGGTTTCTTCGTCGTATTTGAAGGCGGGCTTGTCGTAGAAAAGAGACGTATTAAAGCCGCCAGCCTTATAGCCGGTACTTACGCTGAAATAAACGTTATTGAATTCATCAAAGCTGTATTTGATGCCGCCGCGCGGCATCCAGTACAATTTATCCCACTCCCCATCGTAATTCTTGATCATGGTCTTGCCAGGAATTCTCCAGTATTCATCAAGATACGCATCACCAAGGTTTGATGAGGTGTTAAATTCATATTCCTTTTTGTCATACCCCACACGGACGCCGCCAAAAACCTGCCAATACTGATTAAAATCATAAGAGGCATTGCCAAAGGCGGCAACAGACCATGCATTTTGCTGACCACGCAAATCAATGCTGCCGTGATCGCCAGACAAGGTACTCGGCACCCAGGGCGAGCCCTTGTCCCAGCCATTAGTCTGACTGTTCAGACGGTCGGCGCGGTTAAAGTCCCCATAAACACCAGCAACATACTTGAAAGCTTCATTTTCCGGCGAGGCCAGGCGTAGTTCTTGCGATATCTGCCCAAAACTTTCGCTGAAAGTGCCGTATTTCTTGAATTGAAAGTTGGTAAAGCCCATCATCGTGTTATGCTGCGCATTAATTATGTCAAAGTAGCCTTTTGGACCGTAGGCCTGCTTGTAGTCCATGGCTGTGCTGCGATAGCCGGTGAGCGAAGTCAGCTTGTAGCCGCTGTCAAAATCATGATTGACTTCAAGCTTGGCGCCGCCAGAAGAGATATCGCCACCGGAAGAACCGTCCCAGTTGAAGGTTTTGTTTCCGTCATCATAATCCGTCTTGCTCATCCTGGCGGAGTCGTTGCGATACTGCTTCTGGATATCAGAGCTGAAATCGACGCTTGTATTTTCGCCAAGCATCATAAACCAGCTCAAACGGCCCTGATAATTATTTTGCTTGCCGAGGTTGCCCCCTTCGTAATTTTCCCAGACATGCCCGGTCTGATTGTATCCAAAGGCCACACGCACTGCGGCCTTACCGTCCCACAAGGGCATATTGGACATCACTTCTGTGCGATAATGCTCATAATTGCCAGCGCCAATGGTTATGTACCCCTCTTGCTTGCTCGGGTCGGCCTTCTTGGATGTGACATTGATTGCGCCGCCAAGAGTATTGCGTCCATAGAGCGTACCTTGCGGGCCACGTAATACTTCTACTTGCTCCACATCAAGCAGGTTGTTCAAATAACCGTGCGTTAGCGTAAGCGGCACACCGTCAACAAATACACCCACCGAGGGATCCGTTTCAATTTCCGCAGACCCCACGCCGCGTATGCTAAAAAATGGAGACAGAGAACCACCGACCTGTCCGGTTGAAAATGTTGCGTTGGGGGTAGCCGCGATTACATCTTCAAGCCTGGTCATATGCGATGCTTTCAGATCTTGGGGTGATACAACCTCCATGCTGATGGGCACGGCGTTTTCCGCCTCCGAGCGCTTTTGCGCTGTAACATGCACCACATCAAGGGCCCTTTTTTCTTCAGTACTTTGCCCTGCTGCATCATCCGCTAGTGCAGGCCCTGCCAGACCGCACAAGCCCATAACCATCAACCCCGCCACCAAGGAAACCTTTCTTCTTCGCGTCATTCCCCAGTTCTCCTCTCGATGCCGAATACACATCGCAGACTGCAGTTAAGGTTTGTATTATAAATGCAAATTGTTACCTTGTTTCGTTTTGAGGTGAAGTAACAAAGGCAATTTTGGAAAGACCGGCCTGCTGAGCCAGCGCAAGAACCCGGGCGATGTTTGTGTATTGCGTTGATTCATCAGCATGGAGATTGATACGTGCATCGCTGCCATTTCCACGTTCAACACCCTGTAGTTCCGTAAGCAAGCCATCTTCTGTAACAGGTTTACCATTCATGCTGTACGCGCCAGCGCCTGATATCTCGATAGTTATATCTGAGTTCTGCAACTCATGCTTCTGTGCATTTTCTTTTGGAAGATTGAGTTTAAAAGCCTGATGAATTACTGGCGCCGTAATAATAAATACGATAAGCAGCACAAGCATTATATCCACAAGAGGAGTAACATTTATGTCACTCATAACCTCGCCATCCATTCTTGCGCTCAAGCTCTTTCCGCCGACGTGCATATACCTTCCCCTTGTTGCGGTTACTTGGTAGAGAGTGGCCGTTGCCCGGTGACAAGATAGGTTTGCAGATCTTGGGCAAACAGTCCCAATTCCTGCAGATTTCTGCGATTGCAGTTTGCTATGGCGTTGTTGCCAAGCACCGCCGGGATAGCCACAACCAGACCAAAGGCCGTCATGACAAGGGCTTCGCCAATAGGTCCTGCGACCTGGTCAATGCTCATCTGCCCGCCGCCGCTCAGGGCAATAAGGGTGTGGTAAATACCCCAGACCGTGCCAAACAACCCGACAAAGGGGGCTGTTGCACCTATGGAAGAAAGAAGAACCAGACCATAACTCTGGTAATATGAAATTTTATCCAGCACACTGGCCATTGAGCGAATGACCCAGTCCGCATGTGCATTTGGGTTCTGTGTATCCGCCGCAGTAGAACAAAACCCTTGAGAAGCATATCTCCCTTCAAGTGCTATCTGTTTCCACGGCGAAGCATTGTTGCAAATGTTATCAATAGATTCATCAACCGTATCTTTCATCCAAAAATATTTTGATCTTGCACGATTCTTTTTAAATTTCTGCTGTCTTAAAACCCCAATTACAATCACTGTCCACGATGCAATTGACATAAGTAAAAGTATTATGGCTACTGTATGGGTTACGGCATCGCCATGCCCCCATATACTTATCAAGTTAAATTTGTTTTCCATTAATTTTCTCCTAATTAGTCAACGAAAAATCGACCACAACACTATATTCGTGATCTGCGGCCAGCCCGCCGATCTTGTACGGTTCAAAACGCCATACACGCACAGCATTGCTCGCCGCATCATCCAGCCGTGGAAAACCGCTGGACCGCTTGACGCTGACAGCTCCTGCTGTCCCGTCCGCTTTCACCAGCACGTTGAGGACGACGCGCCCCTCCTCGCCCATGCGGCGGGAAAGCGCAGGATATGAGGGCTTGACCCTGCGAACCACTGTGGCCGAGTCCCCACCAGATCGTAGTTGAGCGCTTTGCGAAGCCGGGCCCGTGACGGGCGAAGCATTTTCCGATATCCGACCTTGCGCAGCATCAACTGAAGCAGTTGACGATTTTGGGGGTTGAAGCTTGGGCTTGTATTTGGGCTTGTCTTGCTGCTTGGGCTTTGGTTTAGGCAGGTTAACGACAGGCTGTGGCTCAGAGTCGATCACCGGTTCAGGCTCAGGAGAAACTTCTGTCTCCGCAACTTGCGGAACAAAGGCTTCTGCTGCTGAAGATTCTGGAACAACAGCAAACTGAATAGATATTGCAGACTCATGTTGCGTTGATATATCCATACGATCATTTGTAAAAATATATGCAATGCAAATAAATACAAACAAATGCAATACACATACTGTTATTATCGCAGGAAAAATATTTCTTTTAAAAGAATATAGCATACTACTCATCTAATTATTACAGGTGAATACAGGTTATTAAAATTAAATAAAAAGAGTTTTAATCAAAATAAATATAATTATTGCGTCATACCATCGGCAAAACTACAGATAGCAAACTGATAAATAACAACTTTGATGCCCTGCCCGTCTAAAAATCAGCTAGGCAATCAGTTCAAGTTGTTAAACGAAAGTGAAGATCGATTTCATTCTTAGTGAAATAGAAAATGGATGTCAATATCATTCATGGAATTATTCATTAAATTGACGAGTAACCTGCGCCAGACAGGGGATATGCTTGATTGGAAATTATGTGCGGGGATGGGGCAGAAGTGAATCTCTCTGTGCAAAAAGGATTGTTCGCATGGCCAATAAGTCACTAATTGATATAAACCCTATGATGCCCTACTCCTCTTCTTTATTCTGGATTTTCACGTAAGTCAGAGCTGCTATGGGGTCACAAACCTTCGCGAACAAAAAAAATAACTACAACTAATTAAGTGTGTTGAAATTCTGTATTTCAAATAATTCCGAACCCCCCTTGGCACCATTTGAACTCAGGAGAGTTCAAGAAAGCCCGTTAAGCTGGCGACTTAACGGGCTTTCTACTTTTCAGGCCTCTGTTCAGTTCAAGAGATTCTGGCTTGCTCTTCTTTCTTGGAGAGGCTTTGCCCCGTCTTCATTTCAAAAAGTTACCGTGAACATTGATTCCGCAAGGTTAAGCAAAAAACAAATCTTGTGGGCGTGCCCAAGCAAACCGACGGTATTTTCGCTGGCTGATTCATCTTCAGCGTAAAAGATTCCGCCTATACGCAGCGCGGCAACGCGCAGAACTGGGCGGTTTATTTATTGTCCAACGTGGCAGATTGCCCAGCAGCGTTACCGCAAGGTTATATTTTACAGGTGCGCGCGGCTTGGGCGGGTCATGCTTTCGGGCGAAAGCAGTTTCTCAAGTTGTTCCGCAGTCATTACACCTTGCGCAAGCGCCACTTCAGAAACGGATTTGTTGGTATCCAAGGCTTCTTTAGCGATTGCCGCCGATTTTTCGTAACCGATAACCGGCACAAGATTGGTCACGATACCGATGGAATTGATTACGAGTTCCAGACAGCGTTCCCTGTTGGCGGTAATGCCTTCCACACATTTTTCCCCAAGCGTTCTGCAACCAATGCCCAGACGTTCCACCGCCAGAAAAAGCGTGTGGGCAATTATCGGTTCCATGACATTCAACTCAAGTTGCCCCGCCTCTGCGGCCATGGTTACAGTCATATCCTTGCCAATGACGTCAAAGCATATTTGGTTGATCACCTCGGGAATGACGGGATTGACCTTGCCGGGCATGATGGATGAACCCGGCTGACGGCGCGGCAGATTTATCTCGTTAATGCCCGTACGCGGGCCGGAAGACAGAAGCCGAAGATCATTGCAGATTTTTGAAAGCTTGACGGCAAAACGCTTGAGCACTCCCGAAATCTGCACATAGCTGCCTGTGTCCCATGTGGCTTCAATCAAGTTGTCTGACGTCACCACATTAAGCCCGATAAGATTGCTGAGATGGTTGCAGACAATGCGCGAATAATCTGAAGGCGCGTTGATGCCGGTGCCGATGGCCGTGGCCCCAAGGTTGATTTCAAGAAGCAGCTTACGATTTTTTTCAACGCGCAGGATGTCTTCGCCAATGGTAGTTGCATAGGCCGAAAATTCCTGGCCCAGCGTCATGGGCACGGCGTCCTGCAGCTGGGTGCGGCCCATCTTTACCACATCGGCAAATTCCGCGCCTTTGCGCGCAAAACAGTCCTGAATATACCGCATGTGTTCCATGAGGTTGGTAAGTTCAGCATACAGAGCCAGCCTGAAGGCTGTTGGATAGGCATCGTTGGTGGATTGGGAACAGTTGACGTGGTTGTTGGGGTGGCAATACTGGTAATCGCCCTTTTCATGACCCATGATTTCCAGAGCACGATTGGCAATAACCTCATTGGCGTTCATATTGGTAGAGGTACCTGCTCCACCCTGAATGGTGTCGACCGGAAACTGGTCATGCAGCTTGCCCGCCAGCAGTTCATCGCATGCGGCGCAGATGGCCTTGCTTATGTTTGCAGGCAATGCGCCCAGTTCCGCATTGGCAAGGGCCGCAGCCTTTTTTACGTAAGCCAATGCCCTTATCAGCGAAGGGCATTGGGAGATTGTGCGACCAGAAATACTAAAATTCTGCACAGCCCGCATGGTTTGCACGCCGTAATAGGCATTGGCAGGAATTTTCATTTCGCCAAGAAAATCGTGTTCCACACGCGTTTTCATTTTTTGCTCCAAGGTTGCGGCCATAAACAGATTTCGCCGCACTCCAAAATGGGTTTTGCGCTTTTCCCCATAAATATCCCAAGGGTACTCTGCACGTAGTACAGTCAGTCTGTGTATATCCGAACCCTAGCTCAGCTCCAAGCAATTTCCCTCACCGCTATTTCATTGTCATCCTTGCGTTACCGCGAATTGTCGAGCTTTTCTCAAGTTGGTATTGACATCCTTTTTCAATTTAATTAATTGAAGTTAACAGAATTAGTTAAGACTAACTTTTATTTGCAATCGAGGAACGCAGATGCAGCCCCAACCTAACCAGAAAATTTACGAAATGCCCGATCCGGGCAAGATATCGGCGGCGTCAGGGCGCGCGCCCAAAGACCTCTCCGCTTTTTTTGCCAAAGAAGGCGTATGCGCCCTCTCGCACGCCTTTGACGCTAAAATCGCCATGCACCCCGGCACTGGCGGCAACATGATTGAGCCGGAAAGCATGCAGAGTCATATGGATCTGCTTTTGGCCTCGCCTCTCAAGGGCAAAACCGTGGCCTACATCCATGTGCCCTTTTGCCAGACGCACTGCCTCTACTGCGGCTTTTACAACAAGGCTTACCACGAAAGCGACAGCCGCCTGTATGCTGACGCCCTGCTGGCGGAGCTGCAAATGTGGCGTGAGCGCAAGGCAGTACAGAGCACGCCAGTTCACGCCGTGTATCTTGGCGGCGGCACGCCCACCGCCCTTGAAGCGGAAGACCTCAAGCGTATCCTTGAAGGAGTGCGCGAGGCGTTGCCACTTGCCAATGACTGCGAAATTACGGTGGAGGGCAGACTCACCAATTTCGGGCCCCGCAAAATGGAAGCCTGCCTTGAAGGCGGCGCAAACCGCTTTTCGCTGGGCGTTCAGAGCTTCCATACCTCCATCCGGCAGTCCATGGGGCGTCTGGGATCGCGCGAAGACATGGAGCGCGGCCTTGAACAGCTTTTGAGCTACGATCAGGCCGCCGTCATTGTTGACCTTATTTACGGTTTCCCCAATCAGACTCTGGAACTCTGGCGCGAAGACATTGCCGTTGCGCAATCCCTCAACCTTGACGGGGCGGACTGCTACCAGCTCAATGTGTACCGCCAGACCCCGCTTGGGCGCGGCATAGAACAGGGCAAAATCGCCCCCACGGCGGATATTCCCCTCCAGTCGGCCATGTACGCCGCAGCGGTGGAAGACATGGAAGGGGCCTTCTACCGCCGCCTTTCCCTCAGTCACTGGGCGCGCACCTCGCGCGAGCGCAACCTTTACAATCTGTACGTCAAGGCTTCGGCCAACTGCCTTGCTTTCGGCCCTGGAGCCGGGGGCAATCTGGGCGGGCACTTTTACATGAACAACAGCAACTACGCAGAATGGCAGCAGGCGGTGCGTGACGGACGCAAACCTCTGGCCTTTGTGCAAAGCCCCCAGCGCCACTACTTCCTCTACAGGGCTGTCGCCGAGTGTATGGAGCAGGGCTGGATGGATGTAAAAGGCCTTGAGCGTCGTTTTGCCCTGCCTCTTGGTCAAATATGGGAGCCAGTGCTTGCGCAGTGGCAACGCGCCCAACTGCTTGAATGGCATGATGGCCGGGTGGTGCTCACCCTGGCCGGGCAATTCTGGCAGGTAAACCTCACACAACTTTTACTCAATTTTCTCAAGGCGATGCTGGAGGAAAAGAATGTCGCTGCTGCGTAAATTAAACGCTCAGGCCCTGCCCTTGGGCCTTGCCGGGCTGCTGCTCTGGGGGGTGCCGGCGTCGGCCCAGACTCTTGAGACGGAAACCGTCAAGGTTTCTGCCTCAAGGGTGGAAAAGGAACTGCTCGACGTGCCCATGTCGGTCAGCGTGGTCACCAAGGAGCAGATCAAGGAATCAACTGCAACAACTGTCGGCGGCCTTCTGGAAGACGTGCCCGGCGTACAGGTTGTCAATTCTGGCGCGCAGGGGTTGAAGCGCATATCCCTGCGCGGTGAAAACCCCACCCGCGTGCTTATTCTCATCGATGGGCAAAAAATTGCCGAAAACAAGTCCATGGACGGCACGCCCCTACTCGTTGACCCGGCCATCATTGAGCGCATCGAGGTCATCAAGGGCCCTGCTTCGGTGCTCTACGGCTCCGAAGCGCTGGGCGGCGTTGTAAACATCATCACCAAGAAGGGTGGCACCAAGCCCATCCAAGGGCAGATAACCAGCAGCTACAACGGGTCGACCAAGGGCTTTGACGAAAGCCTGTCCATCTACGGCGCATACAAGGGATTCAAGTATCGCGCCACGGGGTTCAACACCTATCAGCACAATCTTTCCACGCCTGACGGCGAGGCCCCGCATTCAAAGTTCAAGGAGCAGTCAGGCTCAGCCTTCCTGAGCTACGACTTCAGCGACAAGTTCACTCTGGGCGGCTCCTACGAGCAGTTTTACAGCGATGTCATGGCCGGAACCACGGAAGACAATTCGTTTTACGTCGATATCTCCCCCTGGGAGCGTAAAAAAGCCGCCGTCTTCATGGAGGCCAGAAACCTCACGTCCTTCCTGCCCAAGCTCCGGCTGGACGCCTTCTGGCAAGACACCCACAAAAAAATGCTCAACCATGTGGAAGCAAAGTCCGGCACAACCTCCGTGCTTATGAACAACTACGCGGACAACACCAACGAGCAATGGGGCGCGAGCATGCAGAGCGACTGGGCTCTGGGCGAAAACAACTACCTCATTGCCGGTTATGAATTCAACCGCGACGGGCTGGATGCCGACACCAACACCTATTCCAACATGTCCATTCCCATAAACGCCTTCATGACCAGAAAAATCAATTCCCTCACGCACTACAAGTACGAGGGCTACATGGACACGCATGCCGTGTACGGCCTTATGGAAACCAAACTGCCGTGGGACTTCACCCTCAACTACGGTGTGCGCCAAACCTGGGTGCGCTCAACCATGAACACCGCGCGCGGCGACAAAACCACAACATCCCAGATGATGGGCCCGCCCACCACCACGTATTCCAACCCCAGCGCTGGCGGCGAGGGCAGCTCATGGGAATCGCAGCCGGTATTCAACCTGTCGCTCATGTGGCAGGGCATTGACGACATGACCTTGCGGGCCGGTTTTTCGCAGGGGTTCAGGGTACCCAACCTTCAGGAAAAATATATCATTTCCAGCATGGGCGGTGGCACAATTGAACCCAACGCATCACTCAAGCCCGAGCACTCCAACAACTGGGAAGTGGGCGCGCGCTACGCGGCACACGGGCTGGCTCTTGATGCGTCACTTTTCTACACTGTGGCTACGGACTACATTGCCACCGAACAGACTGGTAGCACTACCTACCGCTACCGCAACGTCAGCTCGGCCAAAACCCACGGTATGGAACTGAGCGGCAGCTATGACCTGCCCTTCGGCTTCACCCCCTACGTTTCCGCTACCTGGATGAAACGCCAGTATGACAACGGCGACTACACCACGTGGAAAACCGGCGTACCGGAATGGACAGGCCGGGCAGGCGTGCGCTCGCTCCACTCCGTCACTGATGACGTGGATATCATCGGCGATGTTTACGCCCGTTTTGCCAGCCAGACCCAGACTGAAAGCGGCTCCAGCCGTATCGAATATAAGAACGATGCGTGGACAACGGCCAACGCAATGCTGGGCGCAAAGTTCGGCAAAGAAAAACAGTACATGGTTGTGGGCGAAGTGCTTAACATTTTTAACCAAAAGTACAGCCTTGAACCCAATGCCGCCATTTACGAACCGGGAGTTCACGCCAACATCAAGGTAAGTGTGGAATTTTAAATCAGGTATCCGCCCTTGTATTGATATTGAATTTCGTATTCATTTTCTATACAAGGGCGGATATTGGAGTTGCACCATGAATGAACTGGTCCATCGATACTGGAGCGCCCACGAGCTCGTTGTCATTGGGGTTTTTTCCGCTGCGGCCAAGGTTTCCACGCTGCTGGTGGCCCTGGCCGGGGGCGGCATGAATCCGGTTTCGCTGCTGCTGAAAAACCTGATCTACACGACCCTGCTGGTGGTAATGCTCTACAGGGTGCGCAAGGCAGGAACCTTGCTGCTGTTCTCTCTGGTCAGCATGCTCGTAAGCGCCCTCTTGCTGGGGGCCAGCATCACCCTGCTGCCCGCGATCTTGCTTGGCGCTTTCATGGCCGAGGCATCTGTCGCCCTTTGCGGCGGCTACGGTCGGGCATGGGGCCCGGTGTTGGCCGTGGGCGTGTTCGACATTGCGAGCCGGGTCTGTTCGCTGGGGATTTCCTGGTTGTTCATGCGTGAAAACCCTTCTCTGCTCATGGCGGCGGTTCCGGTGGTCATATTGGGGTACCTGGGGGCGGCGGCGGGTCTGTTCACCGGGTACAACGCTGTAAAGGAGCTGCGCCATGCGGGCATTGTTCGACAATAACGCGGCAAACGCCGCAGGCTGGCTGCCCAAGGTGGACGCGCGCGCAAAGCTGGCCCTGAGCGTGGTGGCGGCAATCGGTTCGCTGGTGGTTTCAAACATTCAGGGGCAATTGCTGCTCTGCGGATTTTCCATGTGCTACGCGCTTTCTCTGCGCAAGCCCAAGGCGCTGCTCTGGGCATATGTTTTCTTTACCCTCATGTGCGGCATGGCAATGGGCTGCATGTGGATCATGGGACAGTTCATGCCGTCGCTCAACAAAGCAGGATTTACAGGGCTTGTTGTTCCCTTTTTGCGCATGCTCACCATGCTGCACGTGGTGTTGCCCATGGCGCTTTCCACACGTGTACAGGATCTGCTCAATGCTTTGCGCGGCATGCGGCTGCCTTTCTGCATCTATCTGCCCGCAGCGGTTGTGGTGCGCTTTATCCCTACCTTTCTGGCCGATGTGCAGCAGGTCACAGAATCGCTGCGGCTTCGGGGCTACAAACTTTCACCATGGGGTATTACCCGCCACCCGGTGCAGAGCATGCGACTGCTGTTCACTCCGCTGCTGTTCCGCTCGCTGCGTACATCAGAAGACCTTGGCATCGCGGCGGAACTCAAGGGGCTGGGCTACGGCAAAACCATGACCCCCTATAAAACCTGCCATTGGGCCCTGCGCGACACCCTGCTGCTGATTGCGGCCTGTGCGGCGCTTGGGGCGGCTCTGGCGCTACAAATACATCTGGGCGGAACCAGCCTGGGAGGAATGCGCTGATGCTGCGTTGTGAAAACGTCACCTACACCTATCCGCACCAGCAAAGCCCTGCCGTGCGCGACCTCAGCCTGAGCGTGAAGCCGGGCGAACTCGTGCTCTGCACTGGCGCAAGCGGCTGCGGAAAATCCACGCTCATCCGGCTGCTCAACGGCCTGTGCCCCCATTACTTCAGCGGCACGCTGCATGGCCGGGTACTGGTCAACGGTACGCCCACCACGGAGCAGACACCGCCCCAGCTTGCCCGTCAGGCCGGAACCCTGTTTCAGGATCCCGAGCAGCAATTTTTTGCTCTTAATGTTGAAGATGAACTTTCGTTTGCCCTTGAGTGGCAGGGCCTTGGCATTGAAACCATGCGTCATGCCGTTGCCGGGGCCGTCAGGCAGTTTGGCCTGGAGGAAATTTGCCGGTCGTCCATACATCAGCTTTCTGAAGGCCAAAAGCAAAAGGTCGGTCTTGCCTCCCTGTGGACCCAACGCCCGCAGGCCCTTGTGCTGGACGAACCCACGGCCAACCTCGATCCGGAATCCACGGTCGAACTGGCCCTCAAGCTGGCCCAGCTCAAGGAGCGCGGCATGGCGATTCTGGTGGTTGACCACAGGCTCTACTGGCTGACCGACGTGGTGGACAGGGTTGTTGTGATGCGCGAGGGACGCATTGAGGCGGAGGGCGACTTTACCATGCTGCACGATGCGGAACTGCGGCGGCGCTTTGGCCTGCGCGAGGCCAGCGTTCCCGATGCGCGCCGCACCCTGCCCGGCTGCACCAGCGCCCACGGGCTGATACAGGCCCGCGACCTCACCCATGCGCACAAGGGCCGCAAGCCCCTCTACGAAGGCGTCAATTTTGACCTGCCCGGCGGCGTCACTGCCATCATCGGACACAATGGAGCGGGCAAAACCACTTTGGCCCGGATTCTTGCCGGCCTCGACCAGCAGCAGAACGGCGAAATCCTCATTCGCGACCAACCGTGCGATGCAAAACAGCGCATGCGCCATAGCGGCCTGGTGTTGCAGAATGCCGACCACCAACTGCACATGCGCACCGTGGAGCAGGAGGTGCAGACCTGTCTGGAACTGGCCGGGCAAAAGAACCACGACCATGCGCGCATGCTGCTTGAAGAATTCGGCCTGCTGCAACTGGCAGGGCGGCATCCGCAGTCGCTTTCCGGCGGGGAAAAGCAGCGTCTGGTCGTTGCCTGCGCTCTGGCAAAGCGCCCTTCCCTGCTCATTCTGGACGAACCGACCAGCGGCCTTGACGGGGCCAACATGCACAGGCTTGCAGCCGCCATTGAGCGGCAGGCCCATCAGGAACGCAGCGTGCTGCTCATCACGCATGATCTGGAGCTGCTGGCTGGCATGGGGCGGCAGGCGCTGCGCTTGCCGCTGGTCGGCCCCCGACACATCGAAACCCCGCTGACGGAAACTCCCGCCCGCAGGCAGCACGGCAATACCCCGAGCATCACCGCCCAACACAAAAACCCCACCGCTCAGGCGGTGTAAAGGAAGCCGCCATGACAACGGCAAACGACAATACACTGGCAGACAAGGTAGCGTCCCTGCTGTCAGAGAAAAAAATGGTCATGCTGGACACGCTGGCGCAGGCCTGCGGCGTCAGCGAACTTCAGGCGGCAGAGGCTCTGCCCCAACCCATGCGGGCCTTTGCCGCAGCGGCGGACTTTGACGCCATATGGGCCGACCTTACAGCCTGGGAATCAGCCACGTTCATCGTGCGCCACGGCGGCAGCGTTGTGGAGATCAAGGGGCAGATCCCTGCGGGCAAGCACGGAGGCGGCTATTTCAACCTCGATCACGGCTACCCTCTGGGCGGACACATTTGCAGCAGCAACATTGCCCGCATGGCTTTTTTGTCCCTGCCCTTCATGGGGCTGGAAAGTCACAGCATCCAGTTTTTTGATGCAGCGGGCGCTGTTGTGTTTTCCATCTATGTGGGGCGCGAAAACCGCGCACTCATCCCCTCGGTAAAAGAACGCTTTCTGGCGCTGCGCACGGCGCTGGGCAAGGAGAATGTGCAATGAAAACTCTGGTGGTCTACTCCTCCCGCACTGGTAATACGGAAAAAGTGGCCCGTGCCGTGGCTGAGGGCCTGCACGACTGCGCCATCTACCCTGTAAAGGATGCCCCAAACCCCAGCGGCTATGATTTTTTGGCCGTGGGCTACTGGGTGGACAAAGGCATGCCCGATGCCGATGCCAAACGGTATCTTGAGAGCATCGAAAACTGCACCGTGGCCCTGTTTGGCACCCTTGGGGCATGGCCTGACTCGGAACACGCCGCAGATTGCAAAAAAAAGGGAGAGGCCCTGCTCAACGAGCCGCAACGCGGCAACAGGGTTCTGGGGTCATTCCTGTGTCAGGGCCGCGTTGACCCGGCGGTGGTGGCCATGATGCAGAAAATGGCCGACAACGCCCACCCCATGACGGACGAGCGCCGCGCCCGCCTTGAAGAAGCCGCCAAGCATCCTGATGAGGAAGACTGCCGACAGGCGCGGGAATACATCACGGCCCTTGCAGCCACGGTATAACAGAACAGGCCCGCCTGCGGCGGTGCCGCAAAATCCTGCCGCAGGCGACCTTGCACGCATGGAGGTCAACATCATGAAAAAACTGTCAGTTTTGCCCGGCCTGTGTTCAGGATCAACCATGGCTTCGCTGACGTTGCACGGTGGCCTTATCGCCCTTGCCCTGCTGTTGGGTGGGCAGGCCTCTTTGCCGCAGGAAAAGGTCTATCGGGTGTCGCTTGCGCAGATGACAGCCAGCGTTCAACCCGCTGCCCCGGGCCTGCCGGATGGGGGCGCGGCAGCTCCGGCAAGGGCTATCACGCCGCAAGAGGTGATAAAGTCGCAGGAAAAGCAGCAGCCGCAACCCCTGAACACCAGGGCGCAGGCGTCTGAAAAAATGGTTTCGCCAGTCAAAAAAAAGAACAGCGCGAGCAAGTCCCCGCAAGAAGCAGTACAGCGGGCCGTGCAACGAGCCGAATCTGTCAAACCTGTGAAAACCGCCGCTGCCGTGCAGACGCCGCAGCAAACTGCCGCAGAGGCTCCCTCCGGCACTGGGGCTGAGGCGCAGGCCAGGGGCCTTGCAGACGGCAAGGGAGCTGCGGGGCATGGAAAAAACGGCGCGGAATCAGGCGGCGCAGCCAGCCCAGGCGTGCTGCACAAACTGCTGGGGGCCATAGAACAATATAAAAACTACCCCAAGCACGCACGGCGCACCGGAGCCGAGGGCACAGCCATTCTGCTGGTACAGGTGGGCAATGATGGCAAGGTCACTGGCTCCTCGCTGCACAGGGGCAGCGGCCACGGTGTGCTGGATTCGGCTACGGAACAGTTGGGTACAAGGCTTGCAGGTCTGGATACCGGAGTTCGCGGCAGCAGCTTTAGCGTGCGGGTACCTGTGGAATACTCGCTCCATTAGAGCGGGTTGACCGAGAGTGCCCCAGCATGCGCTGATGGTGCAAAAATCCGCCCTGTTGACGCATGCAAAAGCCTGCCCGGCGCACCTCGTTGGCCCTCCGGTCAGTCTTTTACAAACTCTTTGCGATGCACGATTGCTGGCGGAGCCTTGGGGCTTGCCGCATGTTGCTTTGTGGCGTGCTCTTCGCGCAGGGCTTCAGTTTTTTGCTGCCAATGCTCCCACTCGCTCTGCGTGTGGTGCATGTACAGCACAAACTGCCGCCAGCGCAGCATCACATCCTCAGGAATGACGTGTTCCAGCTCACAGGCCACACTTGCGGCTCTGTCTTCTGAGAGTTGCAGTACATTCTGAAAAAAGTCTTTCAACACCATGTTGCGGTGCGCCAGTTCCTGCCCGGCACGAAGCCCTTTTTCGGTCAGATTTACAAGGCTGTATGGGGCGTAGGTCACGTAGCCGCGCTTTGCCAGTTCGCGCAGAGCGTTGGTTACAGAGGGGCGGGCAACTCCGGCAGCATCGGCAATGTCGCTGGGCCTACAGGCTCCGGCGGCAAATTCCTGCCTGAAAATAATGGCGAGATAATTTTCCAGCGCTGGCGAAAGCTGTTTTTCGTCTTCGGGCATTGGGGGCGGCTCCTTGATATACCTCTGTCTAACATTCTTTGAATGCTGTTAACTTGTAGGGTATATCAAAGAGATTAAAGGCTACCAAGCCATTTTTTTTGCCTGTACAGGTACAACAGGCACAGGGTTCCAGTTGCCTCGGCGCAGGCCATGGACACAAAGATGCCCGTGGCCCCCAGATGCTGCAGATAGGTCAGGGCATAGGCTAGGGGTACGCAGATGCCCCAGCGGGTCAGGGCTGTAATGCGGCTGGTAAGTCGCGTGGCCCCTGCGCCGTCCAGCACTGCCTGCAACAGCATGCCCACTACTTCCAGCGGCAGTTTTGCGCAGGCGACCAGCAGGAAAATCCCTGCCACAGATACGGCTGCCTGATCATGGGTGAACCAGCGCGCGACGGCGTGTCGGCTCAAAAACAGTGCCGTTCCCGCCACAATGGCGATCAGGGCCATCCGCCGGGCATAGTGCAGGCCCATGCCGTAGCATTCAGCCTTGCGCCGTGCTCCCAGCAAATGCCCTGTCATGATGGCCAGGGTCATGCCCATCGCCGCCACAGGAAAATACAGCATACTGACAATACGCATGCCGAGCGTCATGCCCGCCAGTGTTTCCGCAGCATTGCCGGGCATGTTTGCAACACAGGCCAGCAGGGCCATGCTGCCGCTCTGCCCTGCCAGACTGCCCAAGGCGGCTGGAATGCCAATGCGCCACAACCTCGGCAGCGCGGCCCTGTTCCACCGCCAGCTTGCAAAGGATGACCGGCTGATGATTCCCCGCCGCGCCGCCAGAGCGATATTGCAGACAAAGCCCAGCACAGACGAGGCAACGGTTGACCACGCCACCCCTGCATAGCCCAGCTGGGGCAGGCCCCAGCGGCCCAGCCCGTAACCCACGCTGCCCACATAATTGGTCAGCGCTACCAAACACAAAGTGGCAAAGGGCAGCCATACCATTTTGTGCGCGCGAAATGTGGAATTGAGAATTATCATGCTGTAATAAAAGGGCAATTGCAGGGCATAGGCTTGGGCAAACAGGGAGACGGCAGGGGCAAGCTCCGGAGAAGACAAACCATGAAGAGGCACGAGCCGCAGCACCATAAGAGCCAGAGCAGCAACGCAGCTTCCGGCAAGCAGCGATATGCAGAGAACCAGCCCGGCATATCGCTGAGCCCGTAAGAGCAGACCAGCCCCCACAGCGCGGCTGACAGTAGCCATGCATCCGCTGGCAACCATGGATGTGACAAGCATGAGAAAGGCGAAAACCTGAGAGATACCGCCAAGCACCGCGAGGATTCGACCATCAATCTGACCGCATACCCACAGGTCGGTCATGGAAACCGCCAGATGGCACAGCATGAGGCCCATCTGCGGAATAGTGAGCTTCAGGACTTCCCACGTTGTGACGGGCATTGATTGAGACATGCCCCGACATTGGCGTAAAAAGTTATTTAAGTCAAATAAAGTTAGGCAAGATTAATCAATGTGTGCTGACCCTTACCCCACTGCGTATACCACTTGTAAGTTGGTGGTTTCCAATGGGTTACAGGTTATATTCTTTTCGCGAAATTCTTCCGGTGTCAGCCATCCCAAGGGACTGTGAGGTCGTCGCTGGTTGTAATCATGCCGCCAGGCTTCAATTGTTCTGCGGGCATCGAGCAGGGACAGAAACACGTTCTGATTTAAACACTCATCCCGGAATTTTCCGTTAAAGCTGTCAATGTGCCCATTATTTGTGGGCTCCCCCGGACGAGAGAATTCAATCTGCACACCGTGCTCAAAAGCCCATGTATCCAGGGCCTTACCGCTAAATTCTGGCCCGTTATCAACCTTGATACGTTGCGGCAACCGACCTTGAGGGAGTAGTCTTTCAAGGATTCGCACTACTCGAACTCCAGGCAATGACATATCAACTTCGAGCGCGGGGCTTGAACGATCCCATAGATCGGCAATTGTCAAAATCCGGATGCGCCGCTCACCCATAAGGGAATCGCTCACAAAATCCATCGCCCATTGCTCATCCGGGCCAGCAGGGC
>NZ_JAETXJ010000014.1 GCF_022508225.1 Desulfovibrio sp. UIB00
GATGAGCAATGGGCGATGGATTTTGTGAGCGATTCCCTTATGGGTGGGCGGCGCATCCGGGTTTTGACAATTGCCGATCTGTGGGATCGTTCAAGCCCCGCGCTCGAAGTGGATATGTCGTTGCCTGGAGTGCGAGTTGTGCGTGTCCTTGAAAGACTACGCCTTCAAGGGCGGTTGCCGCAGCGTATCAAGGTTGATAATGGGCCGAAATTTAGCGGTAAGGCCCTGGATACATGGGCTTTTGAGCATGGAGTACAAATAGAGTTTACTCGTCCGGGGAATCCTACGGATAATAGGCACATTGAAAGCTTTAACGGAAAATTCCGGGATGAGTGTTTAAATCAGAACGTGTTTCTGTCCCTGCACGATGCCCGCAGAACAGTTGAAGCCTGGCGGCATGATTACAACCAGCGGCGACCTCACAGTCCCTTGGGATGGCTGACACCGGAAGAATTTCGCGAAAAGAATATAACCTGTAACCCATTGGAAACCACCAACTTACAAGTGGTATACGCAGTGGGGTAAGGGTCAGTCACGCGGCCCTAATGCTAGTGACTGCCAACCTACGATATATGGCTGGGCAAAAGTGGGGCACACAACGGTATATGAGCATGAACCAAGAGATATCAACTTAAACAGAATGTTTGCGGCTCAATACGAAACCATGCCTTGTCGACTTGTGCGAAAAATTCTGGACCCTACCAGAACTGTTCTTTAATCTCTGGTCGTATTATTGTGTCAGCCAAGAATAATCTTTAAATTCTTTAAGCAAATGACATAAAGAATTTTTGTTAGCTTCAAGCGTAAAATGTTTCTGCACATGTTCTTTGCCAAGCATTGCAAGTTTACTCCACAACACTTTATCGGAATACAAACGGATGGCTGCATCGACGAAATCAGAAGAGTTATCTGCAATAGATACTGTTTCATTATTCACCAGCAGCATTCCTTCTGCAGCAATGCTAGTACAGACACAAGGAATCCCCGCCCCCAGGCTCATGGCAACTTTACCCTTTATACCTGCTCCATAGCGTAAGGGTGCAAGACATAAACGCATTGAAAGTAGGAGAGGCTCTAGATCTGGTACGAAACCATGAAAAAACACTCCTTTCACATGCGATAAATCTCTCTCCAATATTTCGCCATGAGAACCAATTATATGCAGGCGCACACCTGGCATCTGTTCGAGAATGCTAGGCCATATTTTTTGGCAACACCATAGGATTCCATCAATGTTAGGTTTATGATCAAAATTGCCAAGAAAAAACATATCCTTCCTGACATCAAAGCCTGGTGTGTTTTCTCTGACTGGCACATTCAAAGCCTGATGAATAGCAACTGGAACACTTAGTCCTGCATGTTGCAGAACTTTTGCATCCTCATTACTGACAGTCATTACAAGATCACTCTGTTGCATGAGTGAAAGTTCGATACGCTTATTAAAATCTGCCACCATTTTTGCATCAACCCCAGACACAACATTGGCAGCGCGTTCCTCTCGCAAAAAAGCTACATCCGGAGCATGAAAAATGATGCGTGCAGAAGGAGCGACAATTCGGCACATGGAGAGTACACTTTGTGCTGATTCGCGCCCAATGATGAAAAAAGTGGCAAAATCTTTGCCCGTTCGTGCCACAAAATCTTCAGCATTACGGTAGCCATCTTGAGCACAAGGCACATGCACACCGTACTGCTGCGAAAAAGAAGTGGCATCTGTTTTATCAGCCATGGTCAGTGGTACGAAAACAGAAGAAAAGCCCAATTGCTGCAAATTCAAGAGCAATCCAATAATTGCTAAA
Organism: Desulfovibrio sp. UIB00; assembly: GCF_022508225.1. NCBI lineage: Bacteria > Pseudomonadati > Thermodesulfobacteriota > Desulfovibrionia > Desulfovibrionales > Desulfovibrionaceae > Desulfovibrio > Desulfovibrio sp. UIB00. The sequence continues at coordinate 1,800 of NZ_JAETXJ010000014.1, forward strand.
TCACCAGCTGAACTTTCTGCATTGGGGAGATTTGGTCCAACCACAAGCACCGCCCGTGGTTCAACTATGCCAGATACAGCCCTGTTAACTTCCTTTGGCGCCCGAAACTTGCTAAAAAGATTTGTAAAAATGCCCCGCCTTGAAGATATTAGCAGTGCCAGGGCCTCACGGCAAAGTTGAAGTGCCCCTCCTTTAATATATATATAATAAGCTACCGTGAACCTGATGTCGTCAAGTTTAGCAAATGCGCCGGCGCGGCCCATCTGAACTTTTTTAAACAAGTCAGGCTGCAAAATAGGATCTGCCCAATAATTGCACTTGCAACCTATTTCCTTTAACCTTGCATAAACTGACCGAAGTAAAAGGCAAACCAACCACCGTGACAATGCATCTATTTTTTTCATACACACCTTAATACTAACGACATTCAACCCCATACTCAGTGGACTTCCAAAGCAAACAATTATCCATGACAGCGTTATATGCTGGCAAACAGTATGCGCTCAAGCTCTGCACACAAGGCATGATAAACAGGTAAATGCAACTCTTGGACAGCGGGCGTCAACGTTTCCGGCATTCGTAACTGCACATCACAATATGGGGCGACAGCACCAGGAGAATCCCCTGTCAATCCTACCGTACGCAAACCTTTCATCCGTGCTACTCGAAGCGCCTGTACCACATTACGTGAGTTGCCAGAGGTACTAATAACCCACAAAAGGTCATTACGCTGGCCCAAACCAAACACTTGCTGGGCGAAACAATTTTCAGCGGTGACATCATTCGCAAATGCTGTGGGTAAAGCCACCCCGCTAACAAGAGAAATTGCTGGAATGGCTCGCTCAAGGCTACCAGCTAGACGCCTTCCCTCCTCATGACCACAGACTCTTTCTAAGGCCTTTACATCAGTCACAGACAGCGGGCGATCATATAGGAAACGTTTCATCAATTCACCAACGATATGCTCCGCATCTGCAGCACTACCTCCGTTGCCACATGTCAAAATTTTTCCGCCAGATTGCACACATTCAGCCATCATCGTCACGCAAGTATAGAGCTGAGATTCCAAAGGAATAAGCTTGGGATACCGCTGCAACAGACTACTAATATGGGGGGAATCTTTTATCTGGCTCATCGAACATATGCGAGGACTGAGAAACCGCTCTGCCTCAGCAAGTGTAGCTATTTTATTGGCATTTTGAGGGCAATCCTTCGTGCCGAAATACAAAAGTGTTCCAACTCCCGCCGCTGCACCAGCCTCAATATCATGAATGGAGTCACCAAGCATGATGGAAGCACGCAAATCAAGGTTAAGTTCCTCAGTGGCCTGAAGAATCATCCCCGGTCCAGGTTTTCTCATTTCAGACGATTTTTTATACTTACCGATGCCGTGCTCTGGATGATCTGGACAAAAATAGACCGCATCAAGGAAGGAGTCATGAGCGCAGAATTCATTTCTCATCCATTCCATCAGAATGTGAAACTGCTCTTCAGTGTAGTATCCCCTGCCGATACCAGCTTGATTGGTTACTATAACTACCAGATAGCCTGCTTCATGTGCGGCTCGGGCAAGGGGGAAAATGCCGTCAATGAAAACGACGTCTTTCTTTTGATGAACATACCCGAAGTCGAGGTTGACAACGCCATCTCTATCCAAAAAAAGCGCAGGTTGCCGCATATTGAGCATAGATGTTGTGCCCACTTTCCCTCCACTCTATTGCTTCAGATCTTCCAAAATTCTTTTCAATTCAGCAAAATGCTGGAATTTAAGCGGCACCCATTGAGGCGCGCATGACGTGGCAGAAAATTTAAATACCGGCAACATTGAAAAATGATGCGCTGGATGCATATCAGCCTGTTCATTATCACCAACGACCCATATTTCCTGTGGAGGGATTCCGAGTCGCTGTATTGCAAGTTCAAATGGAACAAGACCACTTTTATCTATGCCAGCCTCCTCACTTGTTACAATGCAGTCTATGTATTTATCAATATCGAAATATATCAATTTTCGCAACTGTATTTGGGAAGTAAGATCTGTAACTATGGCAATAGCAACCCCAGAAGATTTGAGAAACTCAAACACCTGAATAACATCTGGGTAAAGTTCTGCAACTTTTAAAAAATTTCGCCAATAACTCTGTTCAAGATCAAGCGCAAGTAATGGCTGTGATTTGAATCCCAACAACTCGAGTGTACGCATAAAATATAAAAGACGACTGTGAGAACTCGCCGTTGCTTTCAAGCGCACCTTTAGTTCATTTCGTGCCTGCATGAAGCACTCAGTAAAATTTTTAGATGTAATCCCATAATCTGTGATGAGTTTTTCCTCTACAGCATTCATCCCAGCATTATGACTAGGTTGATAAGGATAGAGCGTATTATCCATATCAAAAATAACTGCATGCGGAAAATTTGGCGATGATATGTGCTGACAAACCATTTATAATTCCTTTGATTCCATTTTGTCGGCAAGATATCCGAGCACAACAATTTGCATTACGCCATCCATACCTCCCGCCCACTGAGGCTCGAGTGCCAGCAAATCTTGAAGATTGGGGAATAGTCGAGGGATAATAAATGCCATGTCTTCCCGCGTCAGGTCACCCTCAATCGCCAAAGTCATGACGTCAAGATCTTCAGTAAAACGTGCGTCTACTCGCATACCACAAAGGCCTATCAGGCTCCTTACGAGAACATCTGAAAAATGGGCTCCACGCAACGTCACTTTAAGCCCAAGCTCCGGAGCAAAAGCAGAATCCTGCATATCCTCCAATCGTAGTCGACTGACAGAATACAATGAAAAAATGATATCAGCCTGCTTACTTTGGGGGTAAATAAATTGTTCCGCATCGTTCTTGCGCCGCTCAATGCTTGCCAGGACTGAAGCAAGTACGTGTCCACGTTCAAAACAATCTCTGCGGCATTTAAACCATCGCCGCAAATTTTCGTCCATATCCAAGTATATGCTGATGTCATACAGATTGCGAAGGCTTTTATTTATAAGCGCGTGCAATCCTGTCACAAGAATGAAATCATTGCCGTGACGCATTTCAGGAGGGGTAAAACGCCCAGTTGTATGGTTGTATTCTCGGCAAACAATACTCTTTTTACCGAAAAGAGCTGTCACATCATGAGTAAATTGCCGTAGGTTGTTAGCGCCAGGGTGCAGATGCGTGAACGCCTGCCACATAACTCCATAACGATCCCACTGATGGTAGTCATCACCACTTACGTGAGTGATGCATTCTTTGCCAAACATACCGGCCAAAGTCCTAGCCAAACGATCCTTGCCTGTACCGGAATCACCTGCAACGGCGATTCCCATTGGGCTTCGCCATGTAATGTACGCTTTATTCCGGTACACGTTCTCGCGCAGCATGCTAATGTAAACGACCGCCCCCCCCAAAACCAAAATACTTATCCAAATGGAATGCACCTGCATTGGCGCATGTCGCATTATGTCAGGGAAAAAGGTACGTAAAGATATCCCTAGCACTGGCAAATCAGGGCCAGGCCAGAATAGAACCTGCGTTACTGATACAATAACACTGAACACCACAAGAAGAGTTCGGTGCCTTGCGCTGGCCGCCTTGACCTGAAAAATGGTCATAAAAGGCACAATCCACAAATACCAGCCTGGCGGGGCCGCCGTTGAAAAAACCAGCAGAAAAAAAGATAGACCTAAAATTGTACAAAAAAGATCAAAAGTCATACGACGAATACGCCAAGCAAAGTACAACCCCAAGCCATAAATGATCGGCGTGAGATAGAGCGTAAGCGCGCCCATCGACAAGTGCAGGTCAAATATACGGAGCATTTCCGGAGTGCCCAACACCATCAATCTATAACCTGGGGAGAAAAGTGGCGGCACCAAAAAAACAAAACCACCGAGAACAAAGCCTTTCAAAAAAAATTTCCCAAAGTCTCTCAGTCGCGGGGTAAGAAACAGGTATATAAAGAAAAAAGGCAACACTACGGCCATACTCAGCTTTGCAGAGCAGGCCAAGGCTACTAAAAATCCAGAAAAAAAAGGCCGCCTCTGCTGCAATGACAATAAGGCGCTAAACAAGAAGCATACAGGTATCGTATCAAGTTGCCCAACCCAATAAACACCAACAAGTGAAATGGGGGAAAACCAATATGTATGCAGTAGTTGCTCGCCTTTATCTGGCAGTAGCCTCCAAAGGAGATAAAATAGCCACAAGTCGGCTAATAATAAAGTTAACGATATCCCAAAGCCAAACATACCATGAGAAAGAAATCGTGCTACGGTATAGTCCAGAAATGTGCACGGTAGTAAAACCGCAAACATTGAAATTCCATAAGGAAAGGCTGTACTATTATGGAATACATAATTCCATGGCACAATACTAGGATTTTGCCAAAAAGCAGCCATAAACGGAGTAAACCACTCTGTTTGCGGCGCAGGGACAAGGAGGAGCGCCAAAAAAAATTTTGCCGCACACCCCCAAAGGAATAATGGCTTATGCAAATATTCCTTCAACTCCAAAGTATAGGCTCCTTAGTACAGACAGCATGAAAAGGAATATCTTCGTTCTGAAGCAATTGACGCATTTGTGGAATCTCCGATGCAGCATCTCGACCTTGTAATTCTGGAGATACAATGCACAATTTAAAGCCAGCATCTACCAATTTGCTCGCTGATCCATGGTCGAGCGGAAATTTTGTAAAGCAGTCAACCCATATCCAATCCACTTTACCAGCAAGCGACATTGCTGTTTCAATACATTCAAATTCTGAAACTCTGACGGCACAACGCCTCTCACCAGATCTGGCTGTTTTCACCAGAAAAGGAAAGGATTGATCCAGAAAGAAAAAATCTGTTATTCCGTGCTGATGCATCAAAGCTAGAACTCGAGCCTCTAAGCCCTCTTCTTTTACATTGAGAATAAGTGTTTTATGATGAAAGGACTGAAGCCAATCCTCAAAGTAAGGCCCTTTAACAAAGGGTTCATGGTGAACCACTAATTCTTCGCCAAAGCTGCGGATATCTACTTCAATACCATAACAAGCCTCCGCCAATTTCAATTCGGCAATTGTGTTGCGCCTATGACAAATAATTACCATGAGCTGATCCCCCGGCGCAACTTCAAGCTATACTCAATAGTGCGCCTAATAAATTTAAGTTTTGCTCTCCAACTTATATTCCAGCTTGAGTGTCCATGTGGCCTATCAGCAAATTTTACTGGAAATCGCCGGATGTCATAACCCTTCTTATGGGCTGCAACAAGAGCATAAAGATCAAGAGAAAAATCATGTGGTGGGTTCTTCCAAGATTCAAATAACTCTCTGTGAAACAAATTGGGTTGAGCATTAATATCCCATAGCGGGCAAAGGAACAACGCACTTTCAAAAACCCCCATCCCAGCTGTAAAGAACCTATCCCCAAGAGGGCGCCCCCGCCGGAGTCCCTTAAAAAAAAATCGTTTAGAACTTCTTTCAGCATCTAGTAATGAAAGAGCTAATAATACGTCAGCAGGGTCCGTTTGCATATCAGCATGCGTCCAACCCAAATAAATCCCCCGGGCCTCACCTAAGCCTCGGAGGATACCGAATCCGTACCCCTGATTTTTATCAACCCTCAACGTACTGATATTATGGTATGATTCTGCAGCATCGATAAAAAGCCCGGAAGTTCCATCTGTTGAACCATTGTCAACAAGGAGGAATTCAACCATTGGACACAGCTCGCTGAGAGAAGCAAGCCGTTTAATAAGCAAGCAAACATTCTCACCTTCATTATAACAAGGAATTACTAGTGAAACTAAAGGGGCTTCCATCAACATACACCTCGTATCAAAATACACAAAAAGTCTTTTTGCCTGAATAGGCATATGTTACATCTTTATTTTCTAACGCTACAGAACAGATAAAGTTATTTGTTGCATTTAGATGGATGCAGTTACTGTTAGATGTCGAGAAAAATACGTAAACCTGAAGCACTCTCCAAATCCATAAATAAATTATGTCTCACAATAACAATACGTTCGGGTCTATATGATATTTTTATCTGGCGTAACACATCTTCATATTTATTACCCGCCTCGCGGATAACACCATAATAATCAAGGACCAGAACTTCTCTAAAATTTCTTGCTAAGGGTATCCCCAAGCTAAAGTTGAATGAGTCTCCAATGACAAGGATTTTCCCTGAAGGAACAGCAGTATTCGTATAATATGTTCCTGCAGAAGAATGTGCTCCTTTATTATCAGGAAAGGCTTCAGCGAGAGTAACCCCAGATATCTTTTCACCAGAGTAAAATTCACCCGATGGGCAAAGATCATTGTTGTTCATGAAATCAGGCACTCCCACCAAATGAGCCAAATCAGATTGTGTCACGCAAGGACTAAAGTCCGTGGGAGAAAATCGATGACGAACAGGTTGGCCAAAGCGTTCAGCGATCATTTCCGATACCATCACTGTGAAAGGCGACCATGACCAATGAAAATTTTTTTGTGGATAAGGTGAGTAGCTTTTTGCAAAATCTAATGTTTCTTTGAAAGGATACAAAAAGAAATGAGCATATTCAGGATAATGAGTATTAAACCTGGCAATGGCGGCAGATAGGGGGTGATGATCTGGGGTTTTCTTGTTTATGACCTTTCGCAAATATAGAGGTAGTTTTTCATAATTGAATAAAGGGCTAGTTGGGACAGCCAACAGAAGTGCTGGTGTGTTCGATGCACTAAGAATTTTCGATGCAAAGGCCATATGCGCGAATTGTTCTTTATCGAGGGGTATTCCATCACCCGACTCGCCAACTGCATCATACAACTCTTGATATCTAATACTGCTATTTTGTGGTTCTATGAGATATGCGGTTTCATCTCTTCCTAATGCAACTAACTTTGAGGGGGAAACGCCAAAAAGTCCCAGTTCAAGGCGACGATAGATTGTAACAAGCTGTTTGCGAAATCCCAGCCTGTCATCAAGCCAATCTTCGACTCCTTTATTGAACCGCCTCAAATCACTGCAGCTATCTGGAAATGCTGGAAAATCCGCTAACATCCTATTTTCAGATGAAACTTTTCCCGAAAAATTAAAATTTAAAACCGGGAAAAAAACTATCATTGCAAAAAAACTGCAGCTGATAATGTCAAGAATTCGTTTTGAAAACATAACAATTAAAACCTGAAGTAGAGAAAAGGTGTGTATGTAGAATTAACCAGAAAAACAATTGACATACCTAACCCACCCCAAGAAAAAAGAGTTTCATAAAACCACCAATTTGAAACTTTACCACGCAGCCACTCTCCAACAGGCACGCTGAAGATACAACCAAGACAAATAAAAAAGATGGTACGCGCGTTTATCAATTCATAAAAAAGTGGTTCTGGCATTATGCGTGACCAATCAAACAGCACTTTTGTATAATTCACAGACTCTTCTAATGTATTGCTGCGAAAAAGAATCCAGCCTAACATAACTACCAATAAGGCATACCCATGGCGCACTGCAGCTGGTATTTTCTGATAAACATCTCGAAAACGTCGCTCAAGAATCAAAAAAAGGCCGTGCCACCCTCCCCAAACCACGAAATTCCAACTAGCTCCATGCCAAAGGCCAGTTGCTAAAAAAACTATCAACAAATTACGATAAGTTTGAACCAAACCATGCCTGTTGCCACCAAGAGGTATATACAAGTAATCCCTGAACCATGTTGAAAGCGATATATGCCAACGACGCCAAAAGTTAGTCAGACTGTCGGCAATGTAAGGATAGTTAAAATTTTGCAACGTATGAAACCCAAACATCAACCCCAACCCAATTGCCATGTCGGAATAACCTGAAAAGTCAAAATAAATTTGCAGAGTATATGTAACAACACCGAGCCATCCCAAGGGCAAAGAAGCTGAACCAGCAGGGAGAGCAAATGCGGCATCGGCGATAGTCCCCAGACTATTGGCAATCAAGACCTTTTTGGCCATTCCAAACGAAAAGATACGCAGCCCGAGTGCAATATTAGACAGAGTGATACTACGGTTTGAAATTTCCTCTACAAAATTTTGGTATCGTGCAATTGGCCCCGCTAACAATTGTGGGAAAAAAGCAAGATACATTCCAAAATCAATAATATTTTTTTGTGCCGAAAACTGTTTCTTATAAATATCGATGAGATATGCAAGAGCCTTAAAGGTAAAAAAAGAAATTCCAATTGGAAGCTGAATTGCAACAGTTGATACTGGATACGCTATTCCCAACAACCTCAACAAATCAATCGCCGTTTGAACTACAAATGTAGCATATTTATAATATCCAAGACACGAAACATTTAGCACTATGCCAAGGATGAGCATACAACGTGCTAATAAACAGCTTTTTATATAGAATTTTTCTATAGCAATACCAAACGTGTAATTAATAATAATAGAAATAACAATTATAACAACATATATTGGCTCACCCCATGCATAAAATAAAATGCTGGCAACTAAAAGAAATAAATTCTTTGCTGTTTTTTTTGTAATACAGTAGCCCAAAAATACAATTGGGAAAAAAGCAAACAAAAAGATAAGCGAGCTAAAAAGCATGCAGAGTATCCATAACAGGTTAAAAATCCATGTTTTTCCAACTTTATGCCTGAAAACAGCAACGTTCTACTAGATAACAACTAAACCACTGACACGGGATTTTTTTTGCACAGTTCCCGAAACTGGAGAGGCAAAAAAAGTTATTTCTAAAACTACTAGCAATATTTCTTAAGTAATTTCTGAGCGTTGTCATAATCTTCAGGTACGCCGATATCAATAAAGACACCTTTTGCAATTAAAAGATACATATCGTGCTTGCATACAAATTGCTGCAAAAAATCTTGCTCAAATGAAAAAACTTCACCAATTGAGAAATCACTCAGCAAATCTGTGGGAATGATATAACACCCCGCATTTATAATCCCTTCACCGGTATTTCCCTTTTCCGTGAATGCTACGACACGACCTTTCGAAATTTTTAACCTTCCGTAGCGGGTCGCATCATCGACATTACAACCAATTAAGATAGGCGCTCGACACTGCTGCCAAAATAGCTCTGCCTCATGATAATCCAAATCAAGAAAAGTATCACCATTAAGGACGAACACATGGTCATTGTGGCACGACTCAAGAGCCAAACGTAGCCCCCCACCAGTACCTAGTGGGCTATCCTCCCTAACGCAACAAATATCCATGCCATCGAACTGTTGCCCCACAGCTCGGATGACTTGGTCGGCCAGGTAACCAGTCGAGATTACAACTCTGCCAAAGCCTTTGTTGGCCAGGTACTTAAGCAGAATATACAGAAAGGGCACACCTCCAATGGGTGCAAGAGCCTTTGGCCGATCCGAGACAACACTCCTCAGCCGGGTTCCCTTGCCGCCAGCCAAAATCACGGCTTCCATTTTATCACGCGTTGAACTAGACACCTAACGGCTCCGACATCCACCAAGACTGAACGCCGTTGGGGCTGAAATGTGCTGGCACAATTTCCCCACTAAGTTTGCCTAGTTCTCGCACAACGTTCATTCGTTTTTCAGGGGGTACAACAAACATCATGAACCCACCTCCTCCAGCACCGGAAACCTTGCCAGCCAATGCCCCTGCCCGCATGGCCGTTTCATAACTTTCCTCTATACACGGGTTAGAGATGAGCTTAGCTGAGCGCTTCTTACTTTCCCATCCATTCCTAAATGATGCAGAAAGTCCCGCAAAATCTCCCCTCAAAAGACACTCTTTCATTTTCAGAGCCTCATGCTTCATCTCAAGCATTGCTTCCAGCGAGCCTTTGTCACTGGAATTGACGCTTTTGCTCTGCTCTTTGATAATGCTGGCAGAGTCCCTTGAAATTCCGGTAAAATATAACAATATTGATGATTCAAATTCCGTAAGAATCCAGTTTTTGATGCGAAGAGGATTAATAACAGTTCGCCCTTCTGCATAAAACTCCATAAAATTGAATCCTCCAAAGGCAGCCGCATATTGGTCCTGCCTGCCACCTTGCATGCCACAATCCTCGCGCTCAATAGTATATGCAATTTGTGCAAGCAAATAGTCATCCATAGGGATGTTCAGGTACTCCACATAGGCACGAAGCATGGCCACAACTAGTGTTGATGAAGAGCCCAGCCCAGACCCTGGGGGAGCTTCACAAAAGGTACGCACTTCAACTGGCAATGGTTCTTCGTGATTATAATTTTGAACAATATAATTGTACACAGCCTTGTGTAAAACCAGCTCTCCCGTGAGAGGGATCACCCCACTTAAAGTACAGGAAAAATTTTGCTGGGTGTCAGTGCCTTCAAATTTGACCATACCGTCGGCAACCGGCGCTATTGACGCGTATGCATAACGGTCAATCGTGGCATTCAGCACATAACCACCATAAATATCAGTAAAGGGCGACACATCCGTGCCCCCTCCTGCTAGACCAAGACGTAGTGGAGCTCGAGAACGTACGATCATAGCCATTCCATATAGTAATTGTCTGTTGGATTGTGAGGAGTTACCTGAATACCCAAAATTTCATCCCCAAAAAATTGATGCAGACAGAAAGAACTGTGGCCACACAAAATCCTGTAATTAATGGATACAAATGTTCTGGCAAAGCACGTACGAAAAAGCTATTCACCATTACATTCAATGCAATGCTAAAACCATACACAGCACAATAAGACAAAATATTACGCAATGATATTCTTTGTGAAAAAGTCCATCTACCATTTAAAATATATCCATAAACCACGCTACTAACTACACCAGTCAGTTTAGCAGCTTCTATAGAAAAAAATAACAACTTTATACACAAAGAATAGATGACAGCATCTAGAATGACGGCTGATACACCTATGATTGTGTACCGGAACACTTGTGTACTAAGCTGCGTCATTTCGTTTTGTGATGCAAGCGCTCACACTGCAGAAAAAATTTGCCTTTGCAATCTTAACCTCTGACGACACAAATCCCGAATCAATCAAAACCTGCCAGAGAGAAGAGTTAGAAAAATATCTTTTATGAGTGTCTACTTGAATTTTATATGAGCCAGAGCCGTCAAAATAGGGAAGTACAACACGCTCCAGTATAAATTTGCCAAACCATGAGGGACTGTTAACAAAAAAAACACCCGTTGGCCTTAAAACCCTTCTAACTTCTTTAAGCAGTTTCACCGGGTCGTTAACATGTTCAAGAACACTGAGCATATATACGACATCAAAACTTTGCTCTGGGACATTACAAAGTACTTTTTCAGCATCGCCAACAATACTATTTATTCTGTCACGCGAAAACAACTCCTCATCAATATTAAAATCTAGTCCCGTTACGCTTCTCGCAGACTTTGATAACGCCCGCAACATATTACCATGATACCCGCAACCTACATCAAGAATATCAATGCAATTTAAATCTTTTTTAGATTTTGCCATCATTTTTTTAAGGCTATGTTGCATTAAAAAGAATTTGAGTTTTTCAAAAAGCGGCTGTTTATTGAACGCAAGCTCCCAGACCGTATCCCTTCCCGATTTCATTTTTCCTCCTATTAAAAACGCCAGTATTCATACGTCCGCAGGTCGTCAGGCGTCCCCCAGCACAGATAGGCTTCAACATCTAGGACCATGCCCTTGAGACCGAATTTGACAGCATCATTGACACATTCATCCACATAAAATTCACCATTAATGCGGCGATCTTGCAGAATCATGTGTTCGGCAGCCCGCACAAAATCGGATGCCCTTTTAAAAGTAAAAGCACCTGTTACGGCAGGATCTGTCTCTGGGCACGAAAGCGGCTTTTTTACAGAGATACCTATAATATCCCCTTTGCTTGTAGCATTAACCCACCCATACATTTCAGGATGCCTAACAGCGCCAGGGTAACCACGCATAGTCCAGACGATGAAATCGACCTCAGCATTGTCCATAAGGTCAGTAAATAAGGCAGAATTATACACCAGCCCATTATCACAGGCTCCAATTGTAAGAGGAGCGTCCATATCCACACCATCTACCCCCAATAGACAGGTTCTAGCTTGTCCGTCTGTAGGGGCGTCAAGAAAAACTATTCGTGAGCCAGGTACCTCTTTGCGCAACATCTTTCCCAAGGCATCTGCCCCTGGCATACCCCTGCGAATTACGAAACAATTATCATCAGCATGTGGTAGGGCCTGCCATGCCTGTAACACCATGGGGCGTCCATTCACAGGGATAAGTGGCTTGGGTAATGCGAAGTTTTCTTTGGCAAACCGGCTTCCCATGCCTGCAATAGGCAGAAGAACTGTGCCCTTCTGCCTAGGAGCAGAAAACCCTTTAGCTTCAGCATCAATATAACGCATGTGGCACTGATATTCGGCGAGATCAACGGGAGTTCCCCACTGACGAAACTTATCAATCTCAAATACCCGAATATCCATACCCTTTTCAAGTAAAGGACGATACGCCAAGCTGACGTAATATTCTCCCTTAAGTCGCAAATCGTTACGCGCTCTAGTTTCCTCGAAAGCTTCACGCATCAGCCGTGCATTGCGAAAGTAGTAAGCGCCGCTGGATGCAAATTCATCCATTGGGCTGTCAGTAAAAGGCTGCTTTTCTTGTATTTCTAGAATATTATCTTTGTTTATAGTTCGAACATACGCATAGCTTGTGCTGTGCAACATATGGGGGTGGAAACCAGTGTAGCACATCACAGCGCCATCACACCCCGTTTGTTCTGCAAATTCCTTAAAAGCATTCCAATCCCACACACAAGAAAAATCGCAGTAATTTACTATGGTCGGAGCAGCTTCATCCAGCTGATCATATACCCTGGAAACAGCATAGACAGGCCCCAACTTGTGCGGTGCTATACCTATGATATGTGCTGTCGGACAAATAGAGTTGAGAATTTCACGCATGTGATAATGCGGTTCGTCAAGGTGATCCTGATTACAAATGAAAAATACATTTTTAATACCAGGATACATGTTGATTACATGTTCAATAATCGGTTTTCCATCAACCGGGATAAGTGGCTTGGGGACATTATAGCCACAAGCTCGGAACCGCTCCCCAAATCCAGACATTGGAATGACAAGCTGCCATTGAGTCGCTTCTATATTCATAGCTCTGGTCACCCTAAGTAATGACTTGCGAATTAGAAAAATATTTTTTTATTAAGCCCTAATCTTTTTTCTGTAAGCTTCGGCTTCCCATCGCGTCAAGTCACAAATAATACTTGCTGGCAATACCTGCAATGGCTCAAAAGAAGTTCGCAAACGCTGTCCCACCCGCCCCAGTACATCAAGCATGGCCAGTTCACCATCACCGCTTTGCGGTGCTGCGAGCACCCCCTGAGATGGAAAAATCATCCATTGAGGCCTAAAACCGTTATCCTGCTCAAATCGTTCAACAGCTGCAGACAAGGGCGCACCTTCCGCCGCAACTGGAATTATTGGTCCAAGGAATACCACATGGTCCGGATACAAGGGAGCCTGCCGTACAAGTTTCAATGTTTCCTGATCCATCGCCACGGTCTGTATAAACACGCTCTGGGGAATATCCCAACCCAGATCGTTTAGAGACACGAGTTCAGTTCCAGCTGGCATTGCAGGTCTCATCGGCAAGGCAAGAGACTGTCGAACAGCTCCTAGTGTTTGTTTGACTTCTTCTAACGTGTCGCCACACACAATCAAACCATGATTCATGAGAACAAAGACATTGACTGATTGGTGGGCAATAGCGTCCTCTACAGCAAGGGCAAGAGGCAAACCAGGACGTACCGGTGGAATGATCGCATGTTGGAATGTAGCAAGGATGCTTTCAAATATTTGCTTCGCATCACAGTGAGCACTAAGAGCGAGACACTCCACACAGTGCACATGCGCCACAAAAGTGTGTGGCAGCAATGCATGCATGGCCGTTTCAATCGATGGGCGAAGCCCGAAAGCATCAGCAAGATCACTGTAATTTTCATTTCGCAGGCTATGCCGATGTAAAATTTCTTTACGGGATACTGTGACAAAGGTGTTTTTTCTGGCAGCATCTTTTAACCACAAGCCTGATGCTTTAATGTGCAGATCATCACCGTTCTTGATTGAAATATTTCCGCCAGCGCCTTGAATCATATCTGAATCAGCGCCCAAAGTTGAACAAAAATCAATGAACTCAGGATTCACAGTGCCCTCTAAAGAAAGAAGTTAGAACCAATACCCAATCATACAAGCACGAAAGTCCGCCCGAGAAGTATTACCTTCAGGAGCGATAAGACGGAAAGCAACAATCTCCTTGGATGGGACAACACGGTTAAAAACAAATAGATAAAAACTTCTTGTACCGGGGTTAACCAGTCTGGCAGTAGTGTATACGTCCCCTTGCAGAATTGTAAGGATGGTTTCTTTCGACAAAAAAATTTGATCAGATTTATTGGGGAATAGCAATAAATACTTAATTTTCCGGTCCGACTGAACATCTGGAAATTTAAAATCACATCTTTCGGGGGCAAAAGAACCCACATCAACAATGTGTGGAGTCAAAATACCGCTAAACCAATTGCACCGCGGTGAAAAGAACATTCCTTGCATTCGGGCGTTATATTTCCCAGGTTCAGGTTTTGTGATCCCAACTTCACCTGAGGGCAACCATTCCGGCATAATTTGCGGAATCGGGATCAAAGGATCAGGTTCTTTCAACAGCCCCCTAGCTTCAGGCCATGTCAAGGAGTATACGTGGTAAGCCCCCTGCCCCATCGGTAAGACCATTATCAATGATGCCAAGGTCAGAATAATAAGTATGACACCAGACAAGCAAACAGATTTGGTACAAAATCGTCGTTCAACAAAAAAAATAGTTTGCAATGTAGAAAAAATAATAAAAGGGAAAAGATGTCGATGATCCCATGGCCTATTGAAAAAAGCATCGGTAAAACTACACCTGAAAAGCCACTCAGACTGCAAAATTCCATACACTGACAATCCGCAGCACCCTATAAGGGTAATAAATAACAAGGCCAGAATCCCTTGCCCATGGCGAAAGCAAAATCGAAGATTTACAAAAAAAATTCCAACAATACAAACGCCCAAAACTCCATATAGGAAGAAGCCAATACGGGGACTGAGCGCCATATTAAGAGGCATGGCTAGCCCATATCCACAAAAAAGAATAAACCTGACAGTCAAGGTCGATGCTTGCTGCCACACATTCCCTTGCCGGGCAAGTTCAGACAACCCTGAAGCACCTAGCTCTGGATAAAAGGTTATAATAAAAAACAGCTGACACGCATAAAGCGCAATCAAAACTAAACAAGCTATGTTCTTATACCAGTCGATTAATCCTGTCTTTAATGCCTTTTGAAATTGTAGCACACCTATAAGTAAAAGAATTGGACCAAAGAAGAAAAAAACTGGTTTTGACCACACGGCAACAGGCGCAGACATTAGAATAAATATAAACTCTTTTTTACCAAGCATAAATTCGCTCGATAATACAATTAAATAATAGCATAATAAAAAAACAACATAGTAACTACAATTATACGAAGCATAAAAGTCATGCTCTGGAAAGAAAAAAAGTAATAAACACAGCAGAAACCGCGTTGTCACAGAAGGGATTAGGTAAAAAAAACGATTTGAAAGAAAAACCAATAAGACCAGAGCTGAAAGAAAAAAACTAAGATACTTAAGAGCAAGGGGGTAAACAGCAACTAAACCTAAAGTACGCAAGGAAAGAAACGCAGCTAATTTGGGTAAAAAATTTATATACCCGGCGTCTGGAAAAAATAAAAAAGCTCCGAAAGAAAGATGATATGCATTTAAGTAAATTGAAGTCTCTTCCCACAAAGCCGTCATCAATTCATTTTCTGTAAAGAACGAAAGCTTTACCCAAGCTAATAACATCGCGCCCAAAAAGTATGCTACAAAACGACTCCACAGTGGCATACTATGAAGTATGGACCCCACCATATCTTTGGGCGGGAGTACGTTCTTACAACAACGTGCTGATACGCATAGCTCATAATGAGAAGAAGGTGGCGAATCGTTGAACAATACCATCAAGGCTCCTCACAGATAAATATCCAGAGTGATAGTGATCACCTCAATCCCACAAGAAGTCCACTTAAGGATCGTCCAGCAATAGTTCTCCCAGCACCAGCAATATGAATTCCCAGGATTTTATCCGAGGGCACGAATTCTGGGAACTTAAAAAGGTATTGACTGTTAACACCAGGGTTAACCAAGATTGCCGTATAATCAACTCCATCTAAACTCAACTTCAGCACAACATTGGGCCCCAAATAAAACATATCTGTACCCTGCGCCTGAGTAAGTAAGATATACATGATCTTTTTGTTCGACGGCAACATGGAAAAATTTAAGCATCCGCCAGAATCCACGGTAATACTCTCTTCATCAGAAAAGAAATCAAGATCACGTACGTAACAAAAAAAGCCCTGTTTCTTCCCAAACCCGTAAGCGTTTGGTATGAAAGGGAACTGATCAAACATCAAACTAGAGCATTGCGACCACCGAAAGCTGGCTTGGAAACCAGCATTCCAAGAATTCCAGACAGGAACACATAAAGAAAGAGCACAAAGCATATACAAGCAGCCCAGAAGGATTTTACACCTCCGAACAGCAGTTGGCTGTAAAGCAATTACAACGCTGACTGTACTTAGCAATGAAATAGGTAAAACCATTCTCTGCCCCCAAGGGGCATCATATACATTCTGTGTAAAAAAACGATCATATAAAAAATCAACTGTAATCATACCATAAAATCCAATTCCAACACACCCAATTAACAACAAAATAATTGTAAGAATTTTATATCGGCGTTTTATTATGCACAAAAAAACATTATAAATAATACATAAAGCCACAAACAATCCAGTAGTAAAGCAAATATTTTTTGCAGCTTGCGGTGTTACAATATGTGCTAATGGGCAAATAAATGAGTATCCTAAGATTTCAGCCACCTTAACCCCATAAAATTCCAAGAGTTGAGGCAGGCCAGATGCAAAGTCAACTACTTTTGCGAAGCGATCTAGGTTTTCGTGATGCGCTATCATAAAAAACAGTTGGAAGACATAAAGCAAAAAAATAAAAAAAAGAATGTAGATCCGCGCATAAGATCTTTTTTTGTATTTAACACATTGCGTAAATTCACGAAACATTAAATATACAAAAGCAATACTAAATAAAAAATATGAGGGTTTACCAAGGATCGCAAAAGGAATTATCAAAAGAATGCAAACAGAATTGATCCAATCTATTTCAGTATGCTCCATTAATACTATAAGAATGTACATTAAAGGAAAAACAGTATAATAACTTTGATTAAACGACACAGAAAGATCATACACTGGCAACAGATAAAGATAAGAACATAAAGCAAGTCGAAGATAAAAACTGGGAATAATAATTTTAAAGCGGTCATGCAAAAAAAACACACAACAGAAGGCAGCAATTGTCCAGTTTAACAGTGTATTAAACAATGGAAATGCGTCAATAGCCTTAAAAATTTTTAGGGAAACAAAAGCTGAGAACTTTGACACAAAATTGCAGTAGTTTGTGTCGGGCAACAAAAAAAAATCAAGAAAACTTTTTTCAGCAGCATGTAGATATACCCAGGCTTCTTCCCAGACCACCAGATCTAAGTCCACAGGATTTGCAAGAACATACCTTAACATCACCAGCAAAAAAGCTACGCAAAATGAGCGCTGAAAAAGGCTCCAATTTGTACAGTATAGGCGGTCAGACATATTATAACCCTATAAAATATCCAGAAACAGATCGCCCGGTCAAGGCTAAAGGACGAGTGATGTGAATTTGCTTGAATGCATCTGAGGGCACAAATTCATCGAACTTAAAAAGATATTCTGCATTAAGGCCAGGATTAATAAGCCGAGCCTTGTACTCTACTCCATCAACATTGACAATCAATGCATCGGAAGATGTCAGCGAAAAAGCATTAGAATCTGGAATTTGTTTTAACATAACATAGAGAATCTTTTTTTCCGGTAGAGCATCCAGTACTGCCAGCGAATTATTTCCAACACTTTTGAAAGCCACGTCCTTAGAAACGAACTGTAACCCTCTCATATAATAAAATTCAATGCCATATGCATGTGGGATGAAGGGATAGCGTTCTTCCAGCAATGGACGAGTTTGCTTCCATGTAAAACTAGGCATGTACCCAGTACTCCAACAACTCCAAGATGAAATTCCGTAACTCAATGCACACAACAACCACAACACAGCAATAATAATTTTTTCACTGCACTCATGCAATCTTTGCACACTAAAAATACATGAAAAAAGTGCAAGGAGTATGACGGGAAAAATTATGCGCTGGCTCCACTGAAATGCAAAAATATCTTGAACAAAAAAACGTTCATAAAGGAAGTTAACTGAAATTGCTCCATACAAAGTAATTAAACAAGAAGTAATAAGTAGCATGAGTACTGTCAGAAGAACCCATAGCCTATTTTTAATCAGAATAATGCAATTCAAAACTATTGTTCCAGCAACGATCAGCCCAGCAAAAAAGCAGCTCATATTCGCAATATTTCGCGGAAGGACATGCGCTAGCGGGCAGATCAATCCATATCCCAAAAAAATAACAACTTTCCCCGCTAAAAAAAACAATAAGCCAATTATATTACTCTTATCAAAATGATGTGCGAACTCCCTCATATAAGAAGAATGATTTGTTGTGAACCATACCTGGAAGACATACAAAGCAAGAATATACGTTAAAATCCAGAGATGTACCTTTAACGGGCGGTGGCAGCAGACGCACCGATATAAATGCAGGAAAAAAAGTCCCAAGAAAGCAAAGCCAAAAACAAAAAAAACAGGCTTGCTAAACACTGCGAACGGTGCACTCAGACAGATAAAAACAATCTCACCGGAAGTCAGCCTTCTTATATCTGACAGCACAAGAAGATAAAAAAGAAGCACAAATACAAGATAATACCCCTGGCTAAAAACCATATAAAAATCTAGCACAGGCAGAAGATAAACATAAAAACATAGAGCAAGGCGTATTTTCCATGATCGTATGAGGATTTCAAATTGTTTTGTTAAAAAAAGAGAACTGCATAACGCAGCAAAAAACCAATTCAAAATATTTTGTACTTGGGCATAATTGTCAAAAGCCTTTAAAACTTTTAAAGTCAAGACAGCACAAAATTTATTTATAAGATTGATGTAGTTGCTATCTGGCATCATAAAAAATTCAACACAGCTTTTTTCTGCCGCATGCAAATATATTGACACTTCTTCATTGCGTAAGACAGAAATATCAACAAGATTGACAATAAAAAAACGTAGCAATGTCAACATCACACTTAAAGCAATGAGTAAAAATGCTGAATTATATCGATTTTTTTTAAAATATTGATTAAATATTTGCATTATATCACTCACTTTACATAACAAATGTGCATTACTTCAATATCATTACTCAAGCTTGAAAAAAATAACCACTCCAAGCTATCTACTCGAATGCTAGAAAGCGGAGAGCAGATGATGCTCTGCGAGATTAAATCCAGCCCCACGAGATGCAACAGACATTCTTAAGCCCAGAAAATCTGTTCAAAAAAGACCTGGGCGCAATATATTGCGCCCAGGTCCAAACCTACCTGACAAGAGTTGCCCCTAAGACACGTGTCCGTTCACGCCAATAGTCAAGCAAATCCATCATGGTTTTTTCAAAAGGTATTTCTGGCTTCCAACCGGTATGATTAGTAAACTTTGATGTATCTGGAACCTGAAGATCGGCATCAATTGGGCGTAAGCGGTCACTATCCGTTTCAACTGCAATATCTTTTACAGTCGAAAAGTTCAGAAGAGTTTGCAACATATCCTTTACAGAACATACATGCGTACCACCAATATTGTAGTAAGCGCCACAAATTGGCTTTACTGTTACTAGCATATAGTAGGCGCGAACCGCATCCCTAACGTCAGCCCAAGTCCGCAGGGAATTCAGGTTACCAGTTTTGACTACTGGAGGAATCAAACCAGCCTCAATGAGGGCAATCTGCTTGGCAAATGTAGATTCAGCAAAAACGTCCCCCCGACGGGGGCCAGTATGCGTGAACATGCGGGTGGTCATAACCGTCATGCCATACGCTTCTGCGTAATAACGACCAACTAGATCTGTCCCAACCTTGGATATGGCGTAGGGGGAAGCCGGATGAAAAGTGCATTCTTCATTGATCGGCAACTTTTCTTTGGGAACTCGACCAAACACTTCTGAAGAGGCACACACGTGTATAATCGGAGAACAATCAGGAGTATGCCGAATCGCCTCCAAAAGGCTTGTTGTACCCAAAATATTAGTATGCAGAGTTTCAAGCGGAGCGTCAAAGCTAGTGCGAGGGAAACTTTGCGCAGCCAGATGAAAGACATAATCTGGTTGGGCATCAGCAATGGCTTTCTGTAGCGACATGGGATCATTTAAGTCACCGTAAAGCAAAAAAACCCTATCTTTGCGGTTAACCCGGCCCAAGTGCTCATGAATGTTGTCGAGAGGACTGCGCCATCTCAAAAGGCCAAAAACATCCCAGTCTGTATGTTCAATAATAAAATCAAGAAGGTGAGATCCCACCATCCCGGTTATCCCTGTAATGAACGCACGCTTTCTAGCCATGCAAAACTCCTTTGTACTTTCCGTAGCCCTCATCCAGTGAAACTGGAGAACGCCGCAATATTGAGGTCAAAAGTGATACATCAAGCGCAATTTTTCGTGGTCTTGATGAAAAAAAATTTTCGGGTGCAGCCACTTCTCTGTACTGTAATGAGGCATCAACAGCACGGACATATGCTGCGGCCATTTGCCCACGCGAAATACATTCTGCACCACCGACATTGACGGCTTTAGGTAAAACATCACCACAAAGTGCCATCTCGGTCAAAGAGCATACAGTGGCTACGACATCATCAATCCATACCATATTGCGCTCGTATCCTTCGAAAACTTCTGCAGTTTTCCCACCGCTTGCGCAATCGGAGAAATAACGGGTCACACCGTCACAAAGAGAGGTCACATAAGACAGCCGCAAAGCACAAAAACCAGATGCAGAAGAAAATTTTTTTTCAATAGCTGCTTTCATTTTACCATATTCTTCTGTTGCCAGTAGCTGCGAATTCTCGGTTAAAGTGCAGTGCTGCTCGCCATATACAGTATCTGACGAAAAAAAAATGACGGATGTTTTTTTTTCTAAAGCTTTTTCAATCAGGCGGCCTGTATTTTCAACATTCACCAGCCATGCACCACCAGGATCTTGCCGACATTGATCGGGCTTTGACCAAGCCGCTGGAAAAATAAAAACATCACCAGGTCGAAACCAATTCCCGTCGGTGTCCAACAGATTTTGCAAATCGCAAATCAGATCCCCCCCAGCTGGGCTGCCTGAAATTCTCTTGGCACCAAGACCTGAAAGAACAGGCCACAATGCTTGACCGATCCCTCCCCCCATCCCGTTAACATATATCGCCATAGTTCTGTCCAAGAGTAAATTGCTCAGGATATTTTCCCAAAGCTGCCGTTAAAAATTTGAGTCATCAGGTTCAATTTCTTCAGGCTCACAACATCCCGTGATAGATATTGACAAACAAATTCACAAGGCATCATTTGGGATAAACTCAGCCATCAATCGCACCAACAATTGTTATCGGGCTATTTTTTTTTGAGCGCCCGCCATGCAGCAGTAAGCAATTTCCCAACAAAAGGAATTTGCTTGATATAATTTTTAAGCGTTTGAATACTACCAGTGGACTTATTGGTATCGGCATCACAGCTTACTTCAGTTTCATGCTGCTGATCGATAAGTTCAAATGGCGGGAATCCCATTTTTTTGCATAGGTAGTCAGAAGTATGCTTGAAATCCCAGTGTGTAGCCGAGCATTGCAACTGATTCAACAAGCTATAGGATCGTTCAAATTCACCTTTTTGATAAAGAAAAAAAGCGCGCGTTGTTTCAAGATGATTGCGTTGTTGATTATTAAAATATGAATAATATTTTTTAATATAACTCTCAAGTTGATCTACTGAGTATTCATTGTATACATCTATGCCAAGAATATCATCTGGAATTGCCTTTTTTAAAATAAAAGAAATGGTACTATACCATGTTGAACCAATAGGTTCAAAATACTCCGAAAGATACCCCATGGTGGTATGAATGTAAGGATGCCAAGCATGGACATAGTCTTGTTGGATCACGATCGATTTGCCTGGTATAAGGCGAGAAAAAAGCTTTTGCATGACAAAATTAATGTTCTGCAGCTTACAGACATCAAGAAACATTATTTCTATCTTCTCTGGATACGGCTTCTCACAAATATCTCCAGGAAAAAACTGGATTCGTTCTTTGCAAGGCATTGAGTCAAGATTTTTTTGAATTATGTCTACAAAGGAATCACCCTTATGGCGCGTTTCTCCAAAAGAATTTTGAATAAATTGTGTTACATAGTCTTCATCTGCGATACCTAGTTCATATGCGTGTATAATTGGAGACACTGATGGCAAGGTTGCACGTGCAGCTAGCCCCCGCGCAAAGCTTTCTGTACACCCGCCAAGACAAATACCAGCATCAAAAATTGCTCCTTCCCCGCTATAATATTCCTTCGCAAGCAAATACAGTAGCATCTGCTCTTGTGGGGTGAGCATGGTTGGAGTTGCGACAACTGCTTTTTCATTTGAATTTGCCCGATTGACGATATCAAGCGCACTAGTCAAGTTTTGTTTAAACATGCTCCGCCTCCTTATTGTTCCAAAATCCAGCTTCACACAAAACCTGCCTAAATTGTTCTGTGCCTGCTTTCTCACTAAAATGCTTCTTTACAAGATTAAGCCCAGCCTGAGAGAGTTTATTCCAAAGAGCCTCATCAGAATACAGCTGCAATACTGCCTCGGCAAAAGCTTCAGGGGCGTCCGCCACTAGAGCCTCCACTCCATTTTGGATAGCCATACCCTCAACAGCAATTGATGTGCAAACATTTGGGATGCCGGCCCCCATCGTTGTGCCGATCTTTCCCTTAATGCCAGCGCCATAACGCAAAGGAGCCACTGCAAGACGAACAGAGCTCAACAATGGATCAAGGTCTTCAACAAACCCCTCGATAATTATTCCGTCCCTTCCGTCTAATTCTTGAATTTCGGGCGGGGCATAATTACCAACTACATGAAAAACCATTTGCGGTGCGCTTTTTCTGATCAAAGGCCAAACTTTTTTAGCAAACCAAAGAACAGCATCAATATTGGGACGATGGCCAAATACACCTATAAAAATAAGACCATCTCTACTTTCAAAAGGCTGAGGCCTATCTACGCACTTGGAGTAAAGACATGTGAAGGTAGAAACCGACGTTGAATTACCAAGTTCTTTCTGAATAAACTCTTTTTCCTTATCGCTGATAACAACAAGATGATCAACTTTTCGGATCAAGCTTAACTCATTTTTCTTTGTTTCAGCGGCACTTTTCATCATTTTTGCATTTTTGGTCAATTCGGCTTCACGCTGTTCTCGCACAAAACATATATCTGCAGCATGAAAAATTACCTTCGCCTTAGGGGACACAGACCTGATTATTGGAACAAGATCACTTGCAAGACCTAATGGTTGCAAATAAAATTTGGAGAAGCGGTGCCCAAATTTACGCACATAATCGGCACTACTGCCGTGTTGTTCAGGTGCATAATCTAAAATGACGCCCAAACGCCGCAGGTCAGTAGCATAACGCTCTGGCCAGGGTGCTCCCCAAGGCAAAAAAGTCACGGTATAACCAAATGAAACAAGATCTTTCAGCAGATGAAAAGTAGTCAGATCCGCTGCAATCATGTCATGATGCGGTACTCTTGTATCAGTCACAAGAATTGCCCGTGGAGAAATTGGAATAACTCCCAAACAATCTTTGGCAAAAACAAAAATTTTCGACATGCCAAATTTTCTAATATCACGGAATAACGCCCGGAGTGAACGCGCGTTACGCCGCAAATAAACAGCTAGAAGAAAAGGCTTTTCTGTTAACACCTTGACAAAGAAATTCTGCTTTAACAACCACTGATAGCTATCCTCTGGACAAGCCCAAACAGCACCTAAAAATGACTTTCCACAGGCCTTCAGCCGACTACGCAAGAACCCCTTTGAAAACAAACCTTTTAGTTGCACTATAAAGGCTAGCGGGAAAAGCATAAGCAAACAAGCAATCTTTACAAGTTTCGACATAGGCTGAACATCTTGTGATGACAAGGCAACAGCTCGATTTCCGCGTGGATCAGTACGTGTAAGATGTGCCTTGCGCAACCCACACGGTAACGCAGAATATTCATGCAAACCAGCATCAAGAATCTGTCTGGCGTAGTCATCAACAAGTAATGACAACTCACCTATTTTATCTGCATGATACCTGTCCAAGTTTTTTGAAAACAACGGCTCTGGCTCAAGAGCAGGACAACTGAAATGCAGGAATCGTAACGGGACGTCTGCCGCAAACCACTGCGTCCCACGGCGGGTAACAGGACGTTGGTCAATGTTCCAATATGCGACATTGTACCCGCTATGTCGCAAGATTTTATAGTTATCAGCAAAACATGGAAGCAAATCCATCCACTTCTGGTCACCAAACAATCCCGCAGTGAAATCTTCATAGCAAAAATGAACCAACCAATGTGCCCACCAATCTAGTATTGCGCGACTAGAAGCTGTGTTGGCAAAAAAAGCGAACCCCATATTATAAACGCCGCACTTGAGCATCGTCAGGTCAGACGTTCGTCCATGGGGACTTGGCGTGTTCAAATGTGGAGTGAGGACAACCTCCGCACCAGCATCTACTATTTTTTCAAGCTCATCCATCGGCGAAACGACATAAATGTCGCTGTCCATATAAATAACACCATCAACGTTGCCATTGGTACGTCGAAAAATTTCTTTGATGGCAAACGGCTTTAAGGCTACACACATTTCAGTATTAGTATAGCGCTCCAGCATATTATCAAATTCAGCAATACCTAAATCTTTCGCCGGAATTACCTCAACTCCACTCCCACAAAAGCAATCGCCTTCAAGAATATCCAGCAAAATCACAAAGAGTGGCATGCTAGGATACTGTTTCTTTATGGAGG
Source organism: Desulfovibrio sp. UIB00 (assembly GCF_022508225.1). NCBI lineage: Bacteria > Pseudomonadati > Thermodesulfobacteriota > Desulfovibrionia > Desulfovibrionales > Desulfovibrionaceae > Desulfovibrio > Desulfovibrio sp. UIB00. The sequence goes on from NZ_JAETXJ010000014.1 coordinate 26,897, forward strand.
CAAGCAAAACGCGGGCAAAAGGAATGTATGAGCGAGTTACAACTGTCACAGCAGAAATTTTCTTAGTAAAAGCCATTCTGCACTGTCCTTATTTCAATTTTAGCGAAACAGACTCAACTATATAAAACTTTATTCCACTCTATATTATAGCTAACTAACATCACCTGATGTTGCTCCCCCCATCAAATATTTTGCAAAAAATTATAACACAAAGTTATCTATCTTGCCTCGAATACAACCTTTGATATTTATCTAATACTTCTTCTGGGTTTCCTTGCATAACAACTTTGCCTTTATCCAGCCAAAGAATAGTGTCACAGTGAGCAACAGTTGTCAGTCGGTGTGCAACTATGACACTAGTTACCTCATTTCCCAAAAGGTCAATAGTCCTCTGAATACTATTTTCATTTGCCTGATCAAGCGCACTTGTTGCTTCATCAAAAATCATCAGCAAGGGGTTAGCGTACATTGCCCTTGCAATGGAAACCCGTTGAGCTTGTCCTCCAGAAAGGCCAGCGCCATTCTCACCTATGGGCATTTCGAGACCAGCAGGATGATTATCCACAAAATCAATGGCCGCCTTGCGGCACGCATCAAGAACGTGCTCTTTGTCCCAAGGTTTCCCCCAGTTGCTGAAGGCAATATTTTCAGCAAGTGTCCCGGCAAAAAGGAAGGAAGACTGAGGGACATATCCAATAAGCTTGGCAAACGATGCAGCTCTGGATTGCGTCAACAGTTGCCCATCAACAAAGATGTCACCTGATTGCGGTTCAAGCAAGCCGCTTAGCACACCCACAAGAGTGCTTTTGCCACCACCAGAAGGGCCAATGATTCCGATTTTTTTCCCAACGTGAATATCAAAGGTCACATCCTCAAGACTATTTTTTTCCGCTCCAGGATATTTGAAAGATATATTTTTGAACGATATTACATCGTTGAAACAAAAGTTCTCATCTGGCACAGGCAAGGAGGCCCGAGGTTTTTTTCTCAGGGTTTCGAGCAGCTCTAAAACAGCCAAGGCCATAGGGCGGACGCTCCGTATGGATACTTGAAAACTGACAACTCGATTTGCATAAGGCATAACACGCCAGGCCGTCAGCATAAGCAGCCCCAAGGCCATAGTGATGCGCGGAATATCCGCTTGAGCGAAGCAAACAAGATAGAACAAGGCCAAAACGACAACCCCAAACGATATTGCCTCCAACACCCAAGTGGGGATTGTAGGGGCTATGGCAATGAAGGCCCGAGCAGAAATACCCCGCTCTGCGGCCTCCATAACAGACTGTTCAAAAACTTCCTGCTGCCTGTAGATAAGCACATCCCGGATACCTCGGGTAGCACATAACACAGCCTTATTTTCATCACACATACTGGCAGCTGATTCTTGAGCAGCCTTGTCAATATTCAAACGTAATATCTTGTATAAGAGTGCTCCGGAAAGCGCCACGAATGATACAACTAATGTGGTCAGAATCGGTTCTTGGTTAACTAGGCTGCAAAAAAGAATAATGACTGTCAACATACAGGCATACATGGATAACTGAGAAATCAACATCGTCGCCAGATGGCCTCGCCATTGCATACACTGGAATGTTGCTGCGCTTTCTGGCGAAAGATGCCATATGTATTTACTGTAAAGAAACCGATGCATTATTTCTCTACCAATTGTTATTGATAGTCTTTCGCTAAGCTGGATTGTCACTTTAGCAGTGATATAACTAACAAAATTTTTTAAAATTGAAATAATCACCACGGCGCAGCCAGAAATAAGCAACAAGTATCTTGGATTTTGACCCCATTCTTGCAATTGAGGAGAAAGCCAAAATATTCCTTTAAAAATGTAATTATCATAAAGAATATGAGGAGATGTTAGCGCTGTTCCTAAATATGTGAGAGCAAGGATAAAAAAAAGTTCGAGAGCAGATTGCAGACCCATTAAAAAAAATAAGCAATATGTTTTTGCTCTGTTTGATGCCGAAATATTGGCTAGGATTCTCCAGAAGTCTGAGCCAAAAAACAATAATTTCTTTTTCATAACTATCCAAATAGAATTGAGCGCCCGTAAAGGCTAGAGAATAGCCAAGCCATGGCTCTATTAATTCCCAAAACCATATCATAAATCCCAACATTTAAAGCTTGAAGAAAAATGATACGGCCAAAACGGACTCACCTAATAACCATTGCAATACCCTTGTTTCTTCTACACAAGACTGCCAGCCTTAGACAATAGCCGAGTTTGCAAACACTGCAAAAATGTCATTAAGGTTACATGGCAAACAGCAATTATTTTTCATCATTTTTCTGAACTCTTACAGAGATTCATGCACAGCACATCCACTTACCTATTTAAGGCAAGCATCACTTAAGCTTTGAGCACTTCACAGACAACTTCATCTAGCGAGGTGCTTCAGCAAAGAACCTACTCCAACGAAGTTTTTTGTGATTTACAATTTTTCAAACGCATGAATATAAGTTTTATATATCCTAATAATCTACCCCAAAACATATGTGAATACACTCTAAAACTAAGTGGTCCTCTAGAAAAAAAATGAGGGAGACTGATTATTACTGGATATGCAATATTCAATAGGCAGAAAAATATTGAATATTTGTGTTTTACAAGTAAGAACATTCGTCCAGCACCGTAACTTCTAATTTTTTTTGTATCTAGTGGATTTTTAAAAATAGTATCATGAAGTACGTTTATTCCTTTTGCTCGGTATACGCGGAACCCAGATACAATCATTCTAATAAGAATATCAGTTTCTTCTCCACTTTGCCAAGGCGTATTACTGCCAATTCCCATGCAGGTGTCAAAAAGTCCCACTGATTCAAAGGCCGTGCGACGAAAAAAAAGCACGTACGACGGTGCTTTTTGTATAGCACTAAAACAAGTCAAAGAATGAAGACTCTGCTCAGAACACGCACAATCTTCAATAGTTTCACATGGATTTCCTGCAAAAGCGGCAGCTGATGGCTCCAAAGCCTGGTATTTAGCAAACTGAGAGAAGCAATCTGGAGTGTAGTAGCAATCATCATCAGTTAGGGTAAACCACTCATAACCTTTAGGTGCAATACCTAAAAGGATATTCCTTGCTTCAGACAGCCCACAAGGCAATATCTTCACAATTTTAAAAGAAAATTTACCTTTATAGTCGTTCAAAAATGAATCTGAAATTCCGTTTTGACTTTGATCGCCAAGAAGCAAAATGAAATTCTTATTTTCTTGAGCGGCAAGACTATTGAAAAGGCGCTCAAGGTATATTTGGGGACGATCCCTTGTTGTCGCCAGTAATAGTAGTTTTGGGAGCACCTTTTTTTCCTCAAAGCAATTAATACTGCGTGGTTTCTTGTTTACTCCAGATATTGTCAAGCCCATATCCTACCGCAAACCTTTCTCAAAAAAAGGCGGTAGCACATATGCCCCGCAAAAATAGGGAAAATAAAAAAAGTGAGCAATGTAGCCTGCAAAGAAAAATGTTTCCATATCAACTTTAGCGCTGATAATAAGCTTGCCACACGCCAATGCCGCAAATTAGAAGCAACAAACCTTGCAACTGCCGCGCACGAATCTATAGATGAGGCTTGATGTTTTTTAAGTGCATAAAAAAGCTCTTCAAGCACGGAATCGAGATGTGAAAGGCAAAATTTTGATATTTGAGCGACACTCCTGCTGATTCCAACATTCGGCTCAGCCAGCACAGTGACAGCTGAGCTAGAGCTCAACAATCTATAGTAATAATCTGTATCTGAAAAGTAGAGCAATTTAACATCATATTCTACATCAAGATGCCGTCTTTGAAAAAAAACAACACTTGGTGCACCCAGCAGGTTAACCACTAAAGTTCGCCGAGGGAATCCAGTGTACATCCTTAAAACTTTACCCACAGAAACAGGGTATTCTCCTAGCACCTCTCCACTTTCATTCGCTATAGCTTGACCACAAAAACAGACATCTGCATCATTACGCTGCATACAGCCTAACACATCTTTTAGTGTGCTCTCTGATCTATACCAATCATCTTGATGCAGCAATGTGACAACGTCACCTTGACTCAAATGTAAAGCAGAATTCCAATTTTTAGGCGCGCCATTAGGAGGTTTATTACGATAATATCGCACACGTGAATCATTTATTTTATTAATGTAGTTAAAAATAGAATCAGAATTTGAATCATCACAAACAACGCACTCTAGGCTAACATCCTTCTGTCGCAAAACAGAAGCTATGCAACGCGTAAAGCACTCAATATCATTATACGCAGGTATGCAAACAGAAAACTGTGGAACACTTACAGTATTAATAAGGGTATTTTTGAAGAGTTTCTGTTTTGTTTTTAGATCATTTGGATAGTCATCACTTTCAACTCCAATAACTATATTTTGCCTCACAGCATGCATTAGTATTTTTTTCAACAGAGTATCCGCAAGTTGTAACTTTATCAGAAAATGCTTGTTCTGTTAGAACATGCTTGACTTTAACCAGAATAATTGCAGTTAAGCACGACTTCGAAACATCCCTTTACACAAATGATAACCTTTTCGCAGAAATCCGTTGTTGGCACAAATATTACTTTCACAATAATCTAAATTAGCTTTTTTTTAGCTACACACGGTTAAAACAAAATTGCAAATCTATATAACTAAGGGTAATATAAAGAAATCAACCTGTGATTGTTGCAATAGCCATAAATTCAGCTAGACAGGCTATAGGAAAAAATATTTTTTTTCAATGCTTGTTTTTACCCTTTCAATACAACAGTGGAACGATAAGTAATTCTAGCTCCCCGCTACGAACACTACCTTCTGATTGGTAGCTTCTTGTTTTTACGTTTTCATTTTGCTCACACTAATTCTTCATGTCAACAGACTCTGCCCCTCCTCATGAATATATGTCATCGAAAGGTTAGCATTCCAGACATTTAAGCATGAAAATGAAACGAAGCAGCTTTACCAAAGTACAAATTATTGAAGTATTGCGGCAAGCCGAGACTGAAGCTTGCAACGTTGACCTGTGCCACCCAAATCGCATCACGGAGACGACATTTCTACAAATGGCACCGCAAATTCTGTGGAATGACAGTTCAGACGACAAACCGTTGCGCCTGTTGGAGGAAGATAACGCCCACTGAAAAAACTTGAATGCGAGCAGGCACTTGGCATTGTCGTCCTGAAGGATGTGCTGTCAAAAAACTTTAATGCCCCTAGCCAACAGGGAAGCCGAATCACATTTGTATTTGACGTGGCTACTTAGGCAGAGTTTTTGCTGAGCGATTCAGTTTAAACACTATTCAGCCAAGCGGCCACCACCTAGAAACCAAGGTTCGCGCTTGTGGACTCGGATGTTGAATTTGGCAAATGATCGGCTGTGAAGGTTGCCGCAGCGCATCAAGGTTGATAACGATCCAGAACCTTGCGGTAATATCATGAACACATGGGCTTTTCTGCAATGCAGATAAAGTTCACTCGTCCGGGTAAGCCCGCAGAGAATGAGCACATTGGGAGCGTTAACGGAACATTCCACAATGATTGTTTAAACAAGAACGTGTTTTTTTCTGTATGATGCTCGTATGGTCTAGGTTGGTGGCAGGGTTATAAACCAGCGGAGGCCGAACGGATCTTTGGCTGGCTGACCGGCAAAATTTATCAAAATGGATATAGGAACTGCTAAACTACAAGAGGACATGCTTTGATGTGAGGTTAATTTATCACTAACACTTCGGGGCAACCTCTGGACACGGCATTTTTTCTGCACACAGACAAGGCTGATACCATTGCCAACGTTATGGCACTGCAACAGAATTTCAAGGAATGGGGATTGCCTCACGCGGACTTGCATTGATGCTGGCTGAGGCGCAGGCTCATGATTCCACCATGCGCTATACAGCCAAAACAGCCACTAACAACCGGGCCTCGCAGTGTGTGCTTGAAGAGAACGGCTTTACGCCCTGCGGCAAAACCATAGACCCGGAAGACGGCGATCTTGTTCTCTGGAGCAGATAGCTGCGCCGTCACCTCCAGTCAGAAACACAGCGGCACTATCTGCGTGTGCGGCGGCTCTACCCCATCAAGATAAAACATAGGCAGACATCCGCAGCCCGGTTAGCCAGAAAAACGATATTGTTCTTTTTTACACAAAGGTCTACTCTCAAGCATCAGGAGCTGAATCCGCAAAGACGGCTTCGCCCCCCCACGGTTGAAATTCTGTTTCCTTAACATCAACTAAGGAGTAGCACCGTGCGCCGTATCCTGCCTCTTTTTCTTGTCCTTTTACTTGTTGCCTTCAACGCTTACGCTTCAGCACCCGCAAAGCAGCTTCCTGGTGATCTTACCCTGGCCGAAGCGCAGACAGTGCTCAACACTGCTCTGGCTTTCTCTGTAAAACAGGGAATCCCCATGAACATTGCCGTTGTGGATGCCGGGGGCAACCTCAAAGCCTTTGTCCGTGAGGACGGAGCCTTTATTGGCAGCATCGATATTTCGCAAAAAAAGGCCATAACGGCCCGGTATTTCAACATGTCTACCGCTCAGCTTGGCGCGGCCTCCCAGCCGGGCAAGGAACTCTATGGTATTGAAGTCACCAACAGGGGTCTCGTGATCTTTGGCGGCGGCGAACTGCTGATCCGCAATGGGGTCATTGTCGGGGCTATCGGCGTGAGCGGCGGCAGCGTGGCTGAAGACACCGCCGTTTCCAAGGCTGGCGCGGCGGCGCTCAAGTAAACCAACACAAAAGGCATCACGCCCGCACAAAGCATATTATGGGGTCTCCCGCACGTTTTCTGCACAGAACCCGCGCGGCAAGCCCCAAAAAACAGCCCCCATCAGGCAAAAACAGGTACTCCTTCCGGTATACTCTGCCCGCCTGATGGGGGTTCTTTTAATGAACATCATGGCTTGCCGCTGCTTGCCAGCGCATTGTGCGAGTTGGAAATACCCGCCAGCCCGGCAAGAGAATGGTGGAGAATCAGCCCTTAAACTTCGTGCACCGCCGCGCAGTCCTTGTTGCCCAACCCCGCAGCCGCACCACGCCCAAAGCGGGTAAAAACCATATCCAGCAGGGGCACATCCACATTCATGCCGTGGGCCATGCCGCAGCCGAGGCGCAGATCCTTGAGGGCGAGATCCAGCGCGAACCTTGGGGGATCATACTCCCCTTGGGCCATGGATTTTCCCCTAGCATCAAGCTGAAAACTGTGCGCGCCAGTTTCGCAAAGCAGTTGCAGCAGCAGATTTTTTTCCACGCCTGCGGCCTCGCCTATGCGCAGCCCCTCGCTCAAGACAGCAAGATTTGCCATGCCCACAAGATTGCTGACCAGCTTGACCGCGCAGGCAGCTTCCACCGTGCCCACATTATTGAACACGCCAAGAACGGGCCAGACTTCGACCAGACCGGCAATGGCCTGCTGGTCGCCGCCCACAAAGAGCGGGGCTTCGCCGCGTTCCGCATGGGCAGGCGTTTTGCCAAGGGTGCATTGAATGTAGGCGATGCCCTGCCTGTCTGCGGCCTCGGCAAGGGCAAAGGCTGTCTGGGAATCGATGGTCGAAAGTTCCACATGCACGGAACCGGGTTGCATGTGCGCATACAGGCCATCCGGGCCGAGGGCTTTTTCCGTCAGATGTTCCGGCAGGGCCAGACAGGTGAAGACCACATTGCAGGGAGCCATGTCTGCCATGCTCATGGCGGGCACGCCGCTTGTTCCGGCGGCAAGGGTTTTATCCCTCCCCTCGGCGCTGCGGTTGTACACGTGCACGGTCTTGCCCGCGCGGATAAGATTGCGCGCCAGCGGCCCGCCCATGACGCCTACGCCGATAAAACCAAATTCCATATCCCGCGCCCCTGCTATTTGCCCTGTGCTGCGGCTTCGCAGGCGTCAATGCCGCCCTTGCCCAGCAGGCGCATCAAAAAATCATGCCGCTCCACGACCAGATTGCGGCCTTGCTGTTGCGCGCGGCGCACCTGCGCGGCGTAGAGTTCCAACGTTCTGTCCGAAAGCGTTTCAAGCTCGCAGCGCAGGTAACGGCGAAACATTCCCTGACCGTTGCTTTTTATGACGTGCGGATAGCGCGCCTGCGCCTCATGCAGAAAGGCCTCTTCGGCATCGGCGATTTCATCCAGCAGCGGGCTTGTGCTCAGGGGCGGCAGGCGGTCGTCCATGCGGGCGTATTTTTCAACCATGAGATTGCGGCTGTTCACTTCCGCCTGCCGCAAATCGGCAAGGTACGAATCCAGCACGGCGTCTTCGTGCGCGGAATGGGCCATTTTACGCATGGCGCGGAATGTGTCGGGCCGGGTCTGGCATTCTGAAACGCCGCCCTCGTTGTTGGTGGCCAAAAACATGGCAAGCTCGCGTTCAATGATCTCGGCAAGCGCTGCTTCCCGATCAAAATTTTCCTGCATAGCCTATACTCCTTCAGCTCAGGCCGTGGGGGCCGCAGCCGCTCTGGCCTGATGGCAGATTTCAAGATTCTTTTTGTAGCCCTGAGCTTCTGCGCCCATGCCAAGACCAAGTCTGTCGTACATGCTCACAGAATCCTGCAAGGTCGCGGCGGCCTCGTCCCACTGCCCGGCAGAGGCCAGCGCCACGCCAAGATTACCCAGAGAAAAAGCTGTTTCCTCGTGCTCGCCCAGCAGTTCCCGCCGCAAAGCCACGGCCTGACGGTGCAGGGCGATGCCCTCGGCGAGCTGCCCGCGTTCTTCGCAGATGCGCCCAAGGTTATTGAGGCAAACGCCCAGTTGCGGCACGCAGAAACCCTGCTTTTCCCAGATTTCCTTGGCGCTGAGCATGAGGGATTCCGCCCGGTCAAAATCGCGCTTGCGATAATAGGCGGAAGAAAGACGCAACTGCGCTTCCGCAACCTGTGGGGAATCCGCCCCGCAGGCCTCAATGGTAAGCCGCAGGGCTTCACGTCCAAGATCAAGGCTTTCTTCAACTTTTTCAAGCCCAAGCAGTGCATGGGCAACGTTCTGCATGGCCCCGAGGGTCATGGGCGCTGTGGGGCCCATGGTAGCGCGCAGCAGGGCAAGGCTTTCCTGCAGGGCCTGAACGGCGGCATCCGGGCGTTGCAGGGCAAAGTTGGCGCGGCCCACGCCGTCCAGAGCCAGAGCGCGGCAGAGGTCATCGCCGGGATAGCGCGCAACAAGCGTTTCAAGCGCTTCAATACACTTTTGCGGTTGGCCCTGTTTCATCAGATCAAGGGCGGGGCGCAGTTCATCAAGCCATTGGCGTTGTGCGGCCATCGGCAACTCCTCGTGGAATAGGTGCTCGACAGAGTAAAAGGGGTTTCTAATGCAGCCAGAGGCAAGCGCTGCGGGGCAAAATCAGCCTTGCAGCATATCCATATGCAGCAGGGCTGGCTCTTCCACATGCCGCAGAATCTGCGGCCCATGCTCCCAGAGCCAGTTGCCGGATGCACGGCTCAAATCCACAGCGCGCAGATGCGCCGCCGCCATGCCGCAAAATTCTTCCACCGCCGCAACAATCTGCGCTCCGTGTTCCTGATTGGCCGGGGTCTGCGCCACAAGGCTCAATGCGCGCGCCAGTTGCGGGCCGAGCACGGGCAAGGTTGCAGCCAGCTTTCCCGCCCATTTGTAAAAGGGCATGTAACGGCGGTTGCACAAAAAGACGAAGGAAAGCGCCGCCTCCGCAAAGCGCGCCGTTGCCAGCATGACCGCCACAGAATCATTGCGCTTGAGGCTACGGGGCAGATTGTATTGCCCGGCCTGCGCCATGATCATGCAGCGGGCCGCCATCTTTTTGAGCAGCACATCACGCGGATAGCAGGCCAGCAGGGCCTCGCGCCGCCGTGTAAATTCACCGCCCCGGTCTTCAAACACCTGCCCGTTGGTGCAGGCTGCAAGCTGATGTTCGGGGATGGCAAGCCACTGCTGCCAGGTGGCGGGCACATCATCCAGCCCGGTAAAAAAGGCGTAAAAATCTTCAATGGGCAGCGGCCCTACCCTGCCCTGCCTGCACTCAGGCGCAAGCCTGCTTGCAAAGCCCTGAAACTCACGGGGCAAGCGGGCAAAGGCAGCCTCTATGCGCGGCAGTTCTGCCCGCAGAATCTGGCGCGGCAGCCAGAGGCAAAAGGCCGGGCCAAAGTCGTGATCCTGAGATTCCGCATCGTCGCAGCCAAAGCATTCCGAGCCTTCGCCCACCAGACCAGCGGCGGCCACGTCCATGATGTCGGGAATTTCCGCCCGCAAAGCGGGAAGGCAGGCCGCATAAAATTCACGCGCAAGGTTCAGACCCTTCATGCATACTCCAGAATATTCGGTCGCGCTGCGATGGCGCAGATTGCAACAGCCGCCGCTGCAAAAGCCTGCGGCAAGCCGCGCCGCCCAGATGTATTGATGTGGCAGGCGCAGCCGCTAACCGTGCTTGATGGCTTCAATTTCCTTAACTTTGCGAAAGATGGTGCTGCGGTCCATCTGAAACTGGCGCGAAAGCTCGCTTATGGAGCCATAACGCTGCATGCCTTTTTCGATGACCGCAGTTTCCACTTCCTTCATGATGCTTTTGAGCGAGCGGCCTTCAATGGAGGGCAAGGCGTAGCGCCCTTCGCCGGATTCGCACGGCGGCAAGGGGCGGATACCCGCCAGATCGCGCACGCCCACAAGCCCGTGTTTGCACGTTACCACAAGCCCCTGCACGAGGTTTTCCAGCTCGCGCACATTGCCCGGCCATGTGTGGTTTTGCAGCACCTGCTTGGCCTCGTCAGAAAGATTGACAGACTTGCGATATTTTTTGCCGTAAAAGGTAAAAAAGCTCTGCGCCAGCGGCAGAATATCCACGCGGCGCGAGCGCAGGGGCGGGATGTTCAGCACCGCCACCTTGAGTCGGTAATAAAGATCCGAACGGAACGTGCCCTTGGCGACCTCGCGCTCCAGCTCCTTGTTGGTGGCGGCCACAACGCGCACATCCACCTTTTTGGGCACTGTGGCGCCCACGCGCAGCACTTCCCAATCCTGTAGCACCCGCAGCAGGCGCGACTGCATGGTCATGGGCAGTTCGCCAATTTCATCAAGAAACAAGGTGCCGCTGGAGGCCGCCTCCACAAGCCCGGCCTTGCCATGCTTGCTTGCGCCGGAAAAACTGCCGGGAACATAGCCGAACAGTTCCGTTTCAATCAGGTTTTCAGGGATGCTGCCGCAGTCCACCTTGATAAAGGGCGCATCGGCCCGCAGGCTGTTGCGGTGGATATGCCTGGCCACAACGTCCTTGCCCACGCCGGTTTCGCCCAGCAGCAACACGGTTGCGTCCGTTTCTGCAATGGCGGAGGCTTCGGCGTACAGGCGCTGCATGACGGGGCTTTGCACCACGCGCGGGTACTGGTTGCCCGTGACGCCTTCACTGCTGAGATTCTGAAAAGTCTCAAGCAGTTCGCGCTGCGCGGTGATTTCCTCGCGCAGTTCTGTCAGCGCTGTGATGTCGCGGATAACCGTCACCACGTAGGCGACCTTGCCTGTGGCGTCCTTTACAGGATGCCCGTCAAGCAGCAGGGTGCGCCCGTTGTAGAGGTTCTGTACACTTGAGACCTTTTGCCCTGTTTCCACAATGCGCGGATTAAGCACAACGTCAAAAATGCCGTTCTGCACCATGTCCTGAATGCGGCTTCCCATCATCTTTTCACGGGAAATACCGGTCAGTTCCGCATGGCGCTTGTTCACGAGCGTAACGATGCCCTCCCGGTCAGTAACGCATATGGCGTCCCGGAAGGTATCGCAAAGTTGTTCTACATAGTCTGCTAGCATGTGGGGATTGTACATGCATTATCTCCCAGGGCGCAAGTATGCTCCCACGCCCGGTTTACGGGCATGGGAGCAAATGAAAGGCGCTGCCGTCCGGCAAAAGCCGACAGCGTGTTCCATTGTTAGAACCCTTCGGCGCTGGTGGCTTCTACCATTGCGGTCTTAGGGGTTTGGGTAACAGTCTTGCTGGCCTGGGCATTGCGGCGGGCGCGGGCCATGCGGCTGAGCCACAGGGTGGAAAGCGCGCTGAGCAGACCGATGCCGGCCAGATAACCGCAGAGGTACCAGGGCGCGCCATCGGCCATGCCGGTAAGCATGGTGGCGACCATGGGGGTCATACCGGAGGCAAAGATGGCGGTGAACTGATAAACAAAGGAGATGCCCGAGTAACGCACCGAGGCGTCGAAGCTTTCAGAAAACACGCTGGACATGGTGCCGAACACGGCGGCGTGCAGGATGCCGAAGGGCAGCGCCAGGGCAAGCACCACGCACAGGTAGTTGCCGGAGAAGTTATGCAGCACCCAGAAGGCCGGGAAGCTGGAGATACCGAGCAGCACAGCGCACACGCCGTAAATTTTGGCTTTGCCGTGCTTGTCGGCCATGTGGCCCCAGAAGGGGATGAAGCAGGACATGACAAGGGAAGAAATCATCACGGCGGTCAGGGCTGCGGAGCGGCCAATGCCGTGCTGCTGCGTAAGATAGGTGAGCGAATACACGCCAAAGACGTTGAAGGACACGCCGTCGATGAAGCGTGCGCCCATGCAGGCCAGCATCATCTTGGGATAACGCTTGAAGGCGTCCAGCAAGGGATACTTGGCTTCAGGCATTTTTTCCTTGGCTTCAGAAAAGTCCTTGGTTTCCTGCACGGTGCTACGCATGTAGCCGCCAACGGCAAGCAGCACGGCAGAAAGCAGGAAGGCAACGCGCCAGCCCCAGTTGAGGAAGGCTTCGTCAGTAAGAACAACAGAGAAGAAGCCCACGATGCCCGAGGCAAGCAGCAGGCCAAGCGACATGCCGATCTGCGGCAGGCTGGCGTAAAAGGCGCGCTTGTCGGCCGGTGCGGATTCGTAAGACATGAGCACCGCGCCGCCCCACTCGCCGCCAAGGCCAATGCCCTGGGCAAGACGGCAGACGATCAGCAGGATAGGAGCCCAGATGCCAATGGTGTGGTAGGTGGGGATAAGGCCGATGCAGACCGTGGCGATACCCATGATTTCCAGGGTCAGGATGAGCATTTTTTTACGGCCCAGCTTGTCGCCGAAGTGGCCAAAAATCACGCCGCCCAGAGGCCGCGCCACAAAGCCGACCGCAAAAGTGGCAAAAGCAAGCATAGTGCCGATGCGCGCGTCAAAATCGGGGAAATACAACTTGTTGAAGAAAAGCCCGGCCACAACGCCGTACAGGAAGAAGTCGTACCATTCGATGACGGCGCCGATGATGGACGAAGCCACAACGCGGCGCAGATTCTTCTTCTGGTCGTGAGTCATTTGTTCGCTATGCATGGTTTTCCTTTGATCCTTTTGCCTGGATGTTCATACTGGCCTTTGCGCCAAAGCGCTAGCGCCTGGGGGGAACATTCCCTGATGCCTCTTCGTTTATTCATTACCAGGACACGAAACCGATTCCGCTCCCGGTCAAAGCTCGCTGGGCAGATGCGCAGCCTCGCGGCTTGCGTCTGCAATCGTTAAAGATTGAGCAGACGCGCCGCGTTGTTGTACATGACGTTTTCAAGCGTTTCCGGCGTAAAGGGCAGCCGTTTGTACAGCTCGATCTGCTCCTGAAAATCCATAAAGGGCGCGGCACTGGCAAAGAGCACCTTGTCGCCGATGAGGGTATTGGCAGCCTTGATGTAGCCCTCGGAGAACGGCTGTTCCTCGTATTCCGCAAGGTCGATGTACACGTTGCGGTTACGGTGCACGGTCATGATGACCTCGCTCACCCAGGGGTAGCAGCCGTGGCTGATAACAATCTTGAGCTTGGGGAAATCGGCGGCGATACGGTCGATGTGCCGGGGGTGGGCATCGTCCATCACAGCGCCGTCCACCAGGGTGGCGGGGCCGGTGGTGATGACGATGGGCACGTCAAGTTCGCAGCATTTGGCGTAAATGGGATAATACTTGGCATGGCTGGCAGGAATGCGCGCAAGATACGGGTCAATGGCCGCGCCGCGCATGCCCTTGTCCACCATGTTTGTAAGCTCGGCTGTTGCGTCCATACCCTTGTGGGGATCAAGACCGGCAAAGCCGATGAACTTGTCCGGATACTGGCGCATGAGTTCAAGAATGCCAGGATTGGCGGATCCAAGACCATAGGTGGTTTCAGCGTCACGCCCTGTCACAACCCCTTTGACCACGCCCTGCTTTTCCATGTCGGCAACGATCTTTTCAATGGGCTCTGGCTTGGCCCGGTCAGCGTATTTGAAAAGTTCAAACATGCCGCCGAACACTTTGTTGGAAAGCATTCCCTTAACGGCGTCAGGGGTGCTGGGGCGAAAACGGAAATCAATGATGTTCATGAAACATTCCTTTAGGAATAAAAATTGTGCCTCGCGGCTATGCATCCCTAAAGGCAAGAAGCGTGCCTATTGTGAAATTGAGTGCAAAAACAAGCCTCCTAATAGTGATGGCAATTGATATTATTAAAAAATACCTTTAATATCATAATGTTATAAAAAATATGTCGAAAAAATATATTTCTGAGAAACTGCACCGGATGCCAGCACTCGCAAATGGAGCTGTGTGCATCCCCCAAAACGGCGTAAAGTGGCAAAACGAGAAGTAAATAATTCCATAATATGCTAAAATAATTATATATTTTAATCAGGAATAAGAATTGTTTACAATTTTGAACTACACATGCCTGCCTGTTGCAAAAATGCAACAAACCTAGAAACAATATTTTTTCATTATAAATAAGAATGTTATATAAATATTAGACCACCAATCTGTGCAAAAAAACACACACCCAATAGCTGGCTGTGCATTTTTACACAACCATCAATATTCAACCCAAAAACAGAGCGCCAGGGCCGCGAGGCCCTGGCGCTCAACACTATAAAAACACAATAAATTCAGCACTAAGAAGCAATCTTTCTCAAGCGCTCCATCTTTTCTTCATCAAGCTTTGCGCCTTCCAGTTCATACTGGCGACCAAGGTAGCCATACTTGGGCTGCCCCATGCGGTGGTAGCCCAACAGCTCGTACTGGATATTGGGCCGCCGGGGAATCGACTCGCGGATAGCCAGGATATCATCCTCAGTTTCATTGAATCCTGGTATCACCGGGGTGCGCGCAAGTATGGGCAATTGGGGAAAATCCTCACAGACTCGTGCGAAATTGCGCAAAATCAACATATTATCCACGCCTGTATGCTTTTTGTGCTGCACAGGGTCAAGGCTCTTTATATCAAAAATCAGCTTGTTCAGGTGCTTGCAGGCCTCATGCAGATGTTCGTAAGGATAGCAGCCACAGGTTTCGATGGTGGTATTGATGTGGTGTTTGCGGGCCTCGCGCAGCAGGGCATTGGCAAATTCGTGTTGCATGAGGGCTTCGCCGCCGGAGAGGGTCATGCCGCCGCCGGAACGGTGATAAAAAACGCCGTCCTCTTCAACTTTATCGAGCACCTGTCGCACAGACATGGTTTCGCCGTATACGCTCTGCGCGCCCGAGGGACAGGCCCGCACACAGGCAAAGCATTCGCTGCACTTGCTGCGGTCGTGTACAATCAGGCCATCCACAAGGCTGAGCGCGCCCGACGTACAGGCATTGAGACAGCGCCCGCAGACCTGGGCAGTAAGACAGCGCGAGGGATTGAAGGCATGCTCGGGATGAAGATTCTGCGACTCGGGGTTGCTGCACCAACGGCAACGCAGAGGGCAACCCTTGAGGAAAACCAGGGTGCGGATACCTTCGCCATCGTGCACGCTGAACTTCTGTATATTAAAAACAACACCTTGTACTTGTGCGTCAGTCATGGGGTCATCCTTGGTGTGCGGCCAGCCCTGGCGCGCCGTTGGAGGAAATTCAAAGGGGGAAGGGATTGCTCCCCTCCCCCCGGAGCGTTGGCAAGGTCAACGCGGTCAGAAATCAGGAGCAGATGGCGGGCTTGCGCTCTGTTAAACGGCTGATTTCCGCGCTTTAAATTTGCGGGAGGGGCATCCCCCCTCCCCTGACGGTCTGTTTGTTTGAGGGTTTTGGAGAGTATCGCTGCGAGGGGCCTTTGGTATCCGGCAAGAAACTTGACGCAGTCCGGCAAAAGCCCCTCGCGACGATATTTTAGAACTGGGCGTGTTCGGTACGGTCGATGATGTCGTTCTGCAGATCGCGGGAAAGATCGCAGAAGTACGCGCTGTACCCTGCAATACGCACCAGCAGGCTGCGGTAGTTGTCGGGTTCTTTCTGAGCGTTGAGCAGGGTCTGCCTGTTCACGATGTTGAACTGCAGGTGCCACAGCTTGAGGTCGCACCAGGTGCGGATAAGGTTCACGATCTTCTCGGTGCCTTCATCGCCGGAAACGCACTTGGGCGACAGCTTGATGTTCAGCAGGCGGGAAGCGCGGTTGGTCATGCCGTAGTTCTTGGAATGGTAGTTGGAGAGCAGAACCGCAGTGGGGCCGTTCTTGTCCGCGCCGTGCGAAGCGGAAGAACCGTCGGAAAGCGCCGTCCAGGCATGGCGGCCGTTGGGTGTGGCGGAAACCACCTTGCCAAAGGGCACGTGCGAGGTGATGGGCACGTAGCGCACGTCCACATGCACGCCGCGATCACGGGAACTCTTTTCGGCTTCCACCTGGGTGAAGCGGTCTACGTCCTTGGCAATGCTATCCACATAGGGATCGTTGTTGCCGTAGCAGGGGGCGTTGCGCAGCATTTCGCGCACGGGTTCGGCGCCCTTGAAGTCGGCCTTGCAGGCTTCCACCACTTCTTTCATGCTCAGGCGCTTTTCTTCAAACACCAGCTTTTTGATGGCGGCAAGGGAGTCAACCACGGTGCCGTAGCCCAGGAATTCAAAGTAGGAGTAATCCACACCACCGGGGATCTTTTCGCAGTGCAGATCCATGAGGTTTTCCATGCACAGGTTGTGCAGCACGGAAGAAAGCGGCGCTGCAAAGTGCTGCGGGCGCAGTTTGTCCACCACATGCTGCTGCTGGAAGGCCTTGCGCAGCAGGTTGAGGTGCTGGGCCTTGTAAGCTTCGTAAAAGTCTTCCCAGCTCTTGAAGGAAGTCGCTTCGCCCGTTTCAAGGCCCACAACTTCATCGCCGTAGTGCTGCATGCGGCCATTGTACATGGTCATTTCAAGGGCGGTGGCAAAGTTCACGTACACGCAACCGGAGGTGTAGGTATCGCGGTTGGGCATGCGCGTTTCTGTGCAGCCGGAAACGGCGTAGTCCAGAGCTTCGTTGACCGGGCAGCCCTTGATGGTGTTGAGGAACACCACTTCTTCATCGTTGATGAGCTTGGGGAAGCCGGAGCCGTCCTTGATGGTCAGGGCCACTTCGCGCAGGAAGCGTTCGGGCGAACGGGAGTGGATGCGCGCGGCAAGGTCGGGGTAGTTGAGCGGGAATTCGCGCTTGGATTCAAGGAACAGGTAGGTCAGGTCATTGGTGGCGTCTTCGCCTTCGGGGGTCTGGCCGCCGATGGTCACGGCTTCCCAGTGGGCATAACCTTCCTGAAATTCAACGCCCGTGGGGTTGATGTACAGGTCGATGAACTGGGCCATATCGACCCACATGCATTCGAGCAGTTCCTTGGCTTCTTCGCGGGTGATGATGCCTTCTTCAATGTCTTTTTTGTACAGGGGGTACAGATACTGATCCATGCGGCCATTGGAAATGATGGCGCTGGCCTTCTGCTCGATGCGCGAGAACATCTGCACAAACCACTGGCACTGCATGGCTTCGCGGAAGCTGCGGGCAGGGTGTGCGGGCACGTGATCGCAGGTTTCGGCGATCTGGAGCAACTCGGCCTTACGCTTGGCATTGCCTTCCTTGGCGGCAAGTTCGCGGGCCAGATCGGCGTGGCGCTTGGCCCAGATCATGATGGAGTCGCACACAAGGATCATGGCTTCGAGGAAGGGCTTTTTGTCCCACAGATCAACGGAGTTGGTCAGATCAAGGGTGGCAAGCTTTTCGCGGGCTTCTTTCTGAATGTCGAGGAAGCCGCGCTTGATGACCTTTTCGTAGTCCGGCACCCACTGAAGGGCCGAACGGTAGGACGAGGTTTCGCTCACCACGAATTTGGACTTGAGGCCACGTTCGTCCACATAGGTGACGTTGCGGATTTCGGCAGGCAGGGTCTTGTTGAGGTGTTCATGGTAGGTCTTGCCTTCCCAGTAGGGGGCGATCTCTTCCATAACAACCTTGATGTCTTCCTGCGAAATCTGGAAGGGGCTCTTGTCGCGGTGCTCCAGGTCGGCCAGCACTTCGCGGTAAAAGTCGCCGTCTATTTCAGGATACAGAATGCCGTAACGGCCAAACTTGCCCACGCGGCCAGCAATAAGCTGGTTGGGGGTAATGTAGACGGTGATTTTTTCGGCCACGTTTTTCAGTGCCTTGGCCCAGCGCAGGGTCAGCAGTTCGCCTTCGGTTTCGCGCATGGATTCGGTGAAATACTTGGCGCGCTCAACGTCCACATGGGGGAGGCTGAACTGGTTCTGTTCCAGAATGCCGTAAACGCGCTCGCGCCCTTTACGGTCAACGCTCTTATTGACAACGCGTTCTTCCTGGGGGGACATGCAGCAACCGCACTGACTCATGATGAAACTCCTGAATGGTGATTATGTTCAAGCGAGATGCTTGTGATATTCATCTCAATGACCACCTATGAGCATCATCCGTGCCATTACAATTAACACCCTGTAATATTTATATATTTTTAGATTGCCTCAAAAGTTTCAGAATCTTCCGGCTATTCCCATTGTTGTAAATTTGCAACATTTTTTTCATAACATGCTAAATTTACATTATAATTTAAAAAAGTGTTTTTTTGCAACAGTGCAAAAAAACACTTTTTCACAAGCGGGTGGCTCAAATGCCATCGCAGCTTCCTGATTACATGATTCTTGATGACCGGATGCTTTACCGTTTTCCAACAGTTTGGCGGCCAGGCTCCCCCATTACGGTAATACCTGGCCGCCTTGTACGCATGCAATGTGCACACCTGCGCGGCGTGCCAATCGCCTGCTTTTACAGCATTTCGATAAACGCTTCTATGCGAACCTTGAGCTGCTCCGTATCCGTTTCAGAGTAGTCTGTTTCGATTTGCAGGAAGGGCAACTGCAAGGATTCCTGAACAAATTTTTTGAGGGAGGACGATTCCACCGCATAGGTCTGGCAACCCTGCCAGGTCAGGTCAACCACAGCATCCACTGCGAAATCTGCCGCCAGTTCCTTGATGGCTTCATAACGGCGGGGGTTGGGCGACATGACGGCACAGGGCACGTCCAGATAGCGGCGGGCCATCTCGGTCAGCGGGTCGCCCTGCTCGTCCATCATCACGCGGGTTTTCTTATAGCCGGAGCAGTTATCAAGGCAAACCACGCTGCCGCCGCATTCTTCGATCAGGCGCACAACCTTGTGCGACCCCATACCCACAGGAACGCCCGTCAGCAGTATGCGCGGCGCGCTTGCGGCAACTCCTGCCTGACCCGCATCGGCCATTTTGCCAAGTTCGTCCGCCAGTTCCAGCATCATGGAAATGCCTTTTTCCTTGTCGGGGAAGAAGGACGTTTTGAACCCGATTTCCAGCAGCTCCATACCCGTAATGGGCGAGGGCTTGCGCTTTGCAAGATCCATAACGGCCTTGAGGGCCATACGCTCACGGTTCATGAGCTTGATGGCGTCGCGCAGTTTTTGCTCTGTGATGGATACGCCAAATTCTTTTTCCAGATAGGCGACGAGCAGTTCAAACTGATGCCTCCAGTAGGCAAGGGCATCATCATTCTGCACCTGGGGCAGTTGCAGCAGAAAAACTGGCTTGTAGGCTGCAAGCAGCTCGTACATTTTCTTTTTGCCGTCACAGGTGGTGTCGGCCACAACTACGTCAGCAGCGCTCAGATAGGGGCAGCTGTCTTTAAGCGCAAAGCCGAAGCTGCTCTTGATAAGCGGACAAAGGGCGCGGGGCAGCATTTCTTCTGCTGCGGGAATGGAATCGTTGCGGGTGCCGCACAAAGAAACGGGAATGGCCCCGGCGGCCACCGCTATTTCAGAAGGGCTGTACAGGCAGTATTGGCCCACAACTTTCTTGCCCTCCCTCTTGGCCTCCTGCACTGCCAGAGCGTTTTTTTCAAAAGCGGTAATAATGCTGTCAAAGCTGGCACACTTCATGATGCTTTCCTTCCTTGTGAGGTTATTGAGGTTATCGCTGTGTAGTGAGAGCACGGTCTTTTTTCGCATACAAATCTGCGGCAATCAGGGCCGCCCCCAGCGCACCCACAGTCTGCGGGTCGTGGGGCACCTGAACTGTCAGGCCAAGTTCGTCTGAAAGAATGGCCGCAAAGGCGGGGCTTGTTGCCAGACCGCCGGTAAATACGCATTCCCCCTGCATGGGGATACGCCGGGCAAGGGCGCACATTCTGCGGGCAATGGCGCGGAACACCCCGGCTGCTATATCTTGCGGCGGTGTGCTGCGGGCCAGCAGGCCCACAATTTCCGTTTCTGCAAACACGGCGCACATGCTAGAGATGGCCACAGGCTTGCCAGTGGCGGCAGCCTTGCCCAGCTCGTCCAGCGGCATGTTCAAAATGCCCGAGAGCACCTGCAAAAAACGTCCGGTTCCTGCCGCGCACTTGTCGTTCATCAAAAAATCGCGCACTGCGCCCGGCTTGCTGGCGGATTTGAGCGCGCCCAGGCTGCCCGTAACGCCTGACGCATCCAGACTGGCAGCATCAAGACTGGCTGCCTCCGCCTCTCGCGGAATATCCAGGCTTATCACCTTGCTGTCCTGCCCGCCGATATCGAGCACAAGCCCCGCGCGGGGGAAAAGATGCGCGGCGCCCCGTGCGTGGCAACTGATCTCCGTCACCGTTTTGTCGGCAAAAGGCAGGGCGATGCGCCCGTAACCCGTGGCCGTTACATGCCTCAGATCGTTGCGCGCCATTGCCGCAGCCTCGCAGGCATTGTTGAGCGCAAATTCGCCCGCCTCGGCGGTATTCCAGCCTGTGGGCAGCACTGCCCGCCCGGCAATCTGCGAGCAGCCGTTGGGCAGCAGCTCAAGCACAACGGCCTTTGCAGCCACAGAACCAACATCAATTCCAGCTACATACATAGCGCATACTCCTGATCGTACCCATTACTGCGGCACAAAAACGCAAAAAAACGCAAAACAAAACCCGCCGCACAGCGCAAGGCTGTGGAGCGGGCAATATGACAAAAGCGCCAGCAGCCCTGCGCTGCAAGGCGGTCAATACAATGGAAAGCTTCGGCAACTAAACTGCTAAAGGTGGAAACGCGGAGAGATATGGAAAAAGAGCAGGCGGGTGGCAGGCAATAAAAAAGCCCCCGCTTTCCGCCTAAACTATGGAAAGGGGAAACAGGCTGGCGCTGACACGCCACCTCGAATGAGGGCCTCCAACCTGAAGGCGCTGATGTTGTCATGACCCGCCGCCCTTGAAGACAGGCAAGACACGACAAACCCTATAAAAAACCACAGGATACCTTGCTGTTGCAGATGCCGCCGACATGATTCGGCCTGAAGTTGTATATCAAGTTAGCGTAAGGACATCAGCTTGTCGATAGGGATGCACACGGCATTGAGTAATTGCACCACTATCTGCTTTATATTGCTCCAATCAAGGTATTAAGGGGAGTCTCAGGCCGTAATGGCAGCATCGCGCTTGAGAAATATTCGATTCGTACACAAGAGGAATTATATATGAATTATTTACACCACACATGTGGGCAAAACGCATCAGCAGAGGGCAGAACATATGTGAAATTATCATTATATTTTAGTTAATTAAACTCCATTCATCTTCCAGAATGGCCATTAAAATATCATCCGCATACTTGCCATTAAACATAATCGCATCGCGCCGGATGCCTTCTGTCCTGAACCCTGACTTTTCATACACGCGCTGCGCTTGCGTGTTGTATGAAAACACATTCAGCTCAAGACGATGCATTTTTAATGTATCAAACACAAAGCTGCATACGGACTGAACTGCCCAGGTTCCAAGTCCTCTTGCCCTATATGCATCTTGAAGAATAGCAATACGAAAATGAGCACTGCGAAGAACAGGATCAATCTCGCTCACAACGCATTCGCCAACAATACTCTTGTCGGGCGCTATGAGTAAAAATAGATACCTTTCGTCAGATTCAATGGATTTCTTAAAAAAAGCAGCAACTTCTTGTCTTGTGAAGCTGTCCTTGCAGCCTGTCATCCTTACCAGGTCACTGTCCAGAGGATTGTAATTCTGCTCATAGTAAGGTTCTAAATCTTCAAATGTGGCAGACCGCAATACAAACCCATCTTTTTCCCATGCTATATAAGTAGTCATTTTATGATGTTAACCTTACAAATCCCGCATTCAAATTGGTCATACAATAAGAGCCGGACAGAAAATTTCAGCCAGGCATAGAGCATGGCAACACATTGATTACATTAAAACAAACTTCCTGCCGGAGGCCTCCCCAGCACGATCAAGCTTGAATAAAGCGCTTTCTCAATGCATGTTGCCGCCACGACAAACCACTTACTGGTGAAGTACACGCGGCTCTCATCTGCCGCGCTCTGACCGCACTCTAAACATTATGGTGCGCTTTCAATAAAAAACTTGCCTGTTTTTGCCCTGCGCTTCCTTGCTGTTTACTGCAGTATCAGCCGCGATCTTGCTTTCAAAACAAATATAAATAAAATTTATTATAATTACAGATTGTATTATCTCAGTCTAATAATAAGAATCATCAATTTTCAGCATTTTTATCCTGTAGCGCAATCCAGCTGGCGTAAGGTGCATCATCCGCGCTGCCTTGGCTACATTCCCGCCAGTAATTCGCAGCACATTATTAATACATGAAGATTCGTAGGCATTCATGCAGTCTTTAAGCGAAACAGATGCACCTCTTTGAATCATACTATAGTCGTAATATGCTTCTTTATGGTTATTTTCGATAATTGAAGCTGCTTCCGTCAGTTGCGCTACAGGTACGCCTGCGGGTTCCTTACGGTCTTTTTGGTAGAACTCAAGAAAATGCTTCGGAAGCGAGTTGAGATCAATGGAACGCTCTTCGTTCATCATTGCCAGGCTGCCTTCAATCACATGCTCCAGCTCCCTGACGTTACCAGGCCAGTGGTATTCCATAAACATGTGCATGGCCTCGCTGGAAATGCTGACAGGATTTCCGCCCTCTGCGTTAGCCACAACAGCTTTAACAAGATGAGGGATATCCTCCCGCCGCTCGCGCAATGGTGGTACTGCCAAGCTTACCACCGCAAGGCGATAAAAAAAGTCCCGTCGCAGCACGCCGCTCTGCACCGCCTCAAGGGGATGTTGATTGAGGATACTGATAATCCGCACATCTACAGGGATTTCTTCGTGCGATCCAAGTCGCCGGACTCGCTTTTCCTGCAAAACGCGCAGCAACTTGGCTTGCAGACCAAGCGGCATGGAGTTGAGCTCGTCCAGCAGGATGGTGCCGTGGTTGGCTTCTTCAAAAAGACCTGGCTTATCTGAAGCATCGGTATAGGTGCCCTTGGTGGTACCAAACAGGATGCTTTCAAGCAGGGTTTCTGGAATGGCAGCGCAGTTTACGGGTACAAAAGGAAAGGCCGACCGGCTGCTCGCAGCGTGTATGGCCTGAGCAAAAACCTCTTTACCTGTGCCGCTTTCCCCCCAGATCATGATCGGCGAGCTTGATTGGGCTGCTGCGCGCGCGGCCTCGATCACCGCCACAAGAGCCGGATCCTTACCAACAAGATCGTTGAATGAATACAACGTCTGCGGTTTGGCACAGCCCCTCCCTTCACTTTTGCGTATACCAAGCTTGCCGAGGATGTCTTCTCCAAGCCAGCTTGTAAACGCAATAACGCCATCTTTAACGCCACTATCAAACAGCGCAAAAAAATCCGTGACTGTACGGGTCATAAAATTGTTTGTAGTCTTATAGGTATACACCCTCCTTAATATGGGCTTTCCCTTTTGAAGACACTCAATTGTCGGTATACATTTGATGTCGTGCGGAACATACAGATTGGTAATATGCTTACCAATAACATGATCAAATCCATCAATCCGCTGCTGAATCGGATTCATGTATCTGCATATCCCTTCTGCATCAACAACAGCAACGCCAATACCCATGCCATCCCAGATAGCAAGCATGGACGGATTGAGTACGCTTTCACGGCTTACACTGGCGAATCTGCGTCGCAACGTGGAATCATGTGCCATTTTTCACATCCCTTTAGCCAAACAGCCCCTTTTGCGGAGGCACCCGACATTACTTCTAGTTTTGAGTATCTGTTTTTTTAAAAAAAGACAAATTTCTTTCTTTTTATAAAATTTTCTTACGTTGTCTTGAGAGGTTAACCAGCCTCCAACACGGCGCTAGCCCGCTTTTTAACGCTTTTGGCAATAAAACCAGTGCGTGGCACAGCTTGTGCTTATCCCCACATAAACGCGTTGTTTTCTTACAAGCAAAAAACCTGCCTTTGCGTATGCAGGGCAAAACTAGTTAGGAGTATACAATGCCTGTTGTTCCCTTTCAAAGCGGTGAAACAACCGAACCCAAGGGTTATGCGATCAACTGGAGCACGGCGGCAAGCCGCCTGACCGACCTTAAGGAATTTCTTCTCAATGCCCCGCAGATCATGGATCCGGAACGGCTGCAATTCCTTGATGAGGTTTATCAGGAGTTCAACGGCGAGCACATATTCTACAAACGGGCCAAGTTGCTCGAACGCGTGTTGCTCAAGAAAAAGATATTCCTGGACGGGAACCCTATTGTGGGAACGCTGACCGGCACTCGCGCCGGTGTTTACGCATATCCTGAATGGAACGTGGCCTGGATCAAGGAAGAAATGCAGATGGCCAAAATGGCCTCGCTCGGCGAAATGAAGATCCCGCAGGAAACTCAGGAGCTGCTTGAAAAAACATATAAATCTTGGCGCGGTCACACCTGCATCGATATAAACAACAAGTTGTTCAAGGATAAGTACGGATTCAACCCCGCCCCTTACTCCAAGGCTGGCGTGTACTATGACAACGTGAGCGTTGCCAGCGGGTCAGGCATTGCCGATTATCCCCTGGCTCTGAACAAGGGCATGCGCTGGGTCATTGATGACCTGAAGCAGCGCCTGCTTGACTGCCCCACCACGCTTGAGCGTACCAACCAGACCGAACTGTACCGCTCCATGATTGTTGCCTGCGAAGCGGTTATCGCCCATTCCCACAGATATGCCGATCTGGCCGAACAAACGGCGCAAACAGAAACTGATGCTGCCAGCAAGGCAGAACTGCTCGAAATCGCCGAGATTTGCCGCCGTGTTCCTGAATTCCCGGCCCGCAACTTCCGTGAAGCCATACAGTCTTTCTGGTTCATCCATCTTTGCATAGAAACCGAACAGATGGCCTGCGCCTGCTCACCCGGCCGCTATGGTCAGTACATGTATCCCTTTTACAAAAAGGATATTGAAGAAGGCAACATGAGCCGCGAGCAGGTGCTCACTCTGCTCAAATTCCAGTGGATAAAGCATCTGGAACTGGCCGAGTATCAGGGCGGCTCCTACGCCATGACCCTCTCTGGCCATACGGGTCAAAGCATTACCATCGGCGGGTTTGACAAGGACGGCAACGATGCCAGCACGGAGCTTGAAGAACTGCTGCTGGAAACGCAGATCCAGATGAAAAACATCCAGCCGACCCTGACCCTGCTCTACCACCCCAAGCTTAAAGATTCTTACATGCACAAGGTGGTGGAATGCATCCGTGGTGGGTCCGGCCAGCCGCAGATTCTGAACAACAACGTGGTTATTCAACGCACCATGAACCGCTTTGGGCAATATAAAGGCGGCATCACCCTGGAAGATGCGCGCAACGTGGGCAACTACGGCTGCGTCTCCACAGGTGTTTGCGGCAAGGGCAGCTTTATTACCCAGGAAGACCAGCCATGCCTTGCCAAGGTTGTGGAACTTCTGCTCAACAATGGCAAAGATCCGCAAACCAAAAAACAGTTGGGCGTTGAAACTGGTGATCCCGTAGAATTCAAGAGCTTTGAGGAAGTTTACGATGCCTATAAGGCGCAGCTCAAACAGGTGTTCACTGTTTCTCGCCACCATTCTGATCTGAGCCAGATGGCGCGGCTTGAAGTGGTGCCGAGCATCTTCCGGTCCGTTATGTATGATGGCTGCATAGACAAAGGGATGTGCGAAGAAGAAGGCGGCACCCGTTACCCGCAGGTCAATCCTATCATGACCGCAGGCATTGACGCGGCCAACTCGCTTCTCGCCATTCGGCATCTGGTGTTTGAAACCAAGGCCGTAACCATGGAAAAACTACTGGAGGCTATTAAGGCCAACTTTGAAGGATATGAAGATATCCGGCAGATGTGCTTTAATGCTCCCAAGCACGGAAATGACTATCC
>NZ_JAETXJ010000015.1 GCF_022508225.1 Desulfovibrio sp. UIB00
ATCTGTAGAAACCACACTTACTCTTTTGCGGCTTTGTGGGCGGCTTCGGCCAAACGCGCCTTGATATAGTCGCGCATGACGGCATCGTCGTCCTCGAGGTTAAAGCAACGGGCATCTTCGCCCATGAGGCCGCCGGGCACAAAGTCGCCCTTTTCGCCGGGGTCAGAGACCATTTCGTCATAAAAACAAATGGAAAGCCAGCGGCTTGCCGGTTCATCATCCACCACATCCAGCAGCACAAAAAGTACACGTTCGGTCTGCACGCTGTGGCGCGCGCGCAGGGAATAACTTACGCCGGGCCGAGCCTTGAAGGTAAAGGAAATGTTGCTGTGCGCGGCCAGAAAATCCATGTATTCCGTAAATGATTTCTTGATGTTAAGCGGGTCATCCTGCCAGGAATCAAGAAATTTACGCAGTTCTTCGGAACCTGTAACTTCCATACGCGCTCCTTTTATGGGTTACGGCGGCGTGTCAGCGGGTCCATTGCCAGGGGGGGGTGCCAATGTTCAACCCCCAAATGCCACGCCTGTCCAATACCGCCTGATGTTCCTGAATAAGCCAGCGGCGGCAAAAAATGGCCCTGCACTTCTGCCTGTCCACCCAGGCCAGACCTTCCATCACCAGCTTGTAGTTGACGGAATCACCGCCCACCTGCACAAGTGCGGTAATGGGGCCAGCTTCGAGCTGCCCCACGTCTTCAACGTCCACTTTGGCTCCCTTGGGCATCATGCGCTGCAAATAGGCCAGCGCCTGAGGCCCGTAAGGCTGCCTGAGACTGGGAGCTTCAATGCCGTAAAAAACCAGCACCTTCTCAGGTTCTTCACTGTCTTTCTTGGTGCTGACTGAAATGGTATTGCCGTCTTCCACTCTTACCACATACGCATTCCACGTTGTAGCCGCAGCAGATGGAGACACAGCCAGAACCATAAGGATTATACTTGTAAAAAGCTGGTTAAGCATTGCTGAATCCCTCGGTAAAGGCCTGCAAATGTGCGCCAGCAGATAATGCCTGTGCCGCCAGACCTTTGTCAAGGCAGGCGGCACAGGCATCAAGGAGGGGAATCAGAAATCAAACAGTATTGCTACCCCCAGACAGTGCGTCCTATCTGGTAGGCGGCTGTGGCTACAGCAAAGGCCAGAGCCGTGTTGAACACTATGCTGAACGCCACCCAGCCCCAGCTGCCAGCCTCCTGCCGAATGACCACCAGGGCCACAAAGCAGGGGGAATACAGCAGCACGAAGAGCATCAGGGAAAGCGCAGTGGCCTTTGACCATGCTTCATCACCCTTGAGACGTTCCGCAAGAGGAGCGGCGTCTTCGGGATCCTGATCGCCCATGGCATAGGCAGTGCCCATGGTGGCCACAACAGCTTCCTTGGCGGCCACACCGGCCAGCAGGGCTATGTCGGTGCGCCAGTCAAAGCCCATGGGGCGCGTAGCGGGTTCCACAGCCTTGCCAAGACGGCCTGCCACGGAAAAGGCCAAGGCTTCTTCCTTAAGCTCGTTGCGCACGTTGCCGAGTTCATCTTCAATGGGGGCGCGGGCTTCGTCACCTTCAGGGATAGCCGCGATCTTTTCCTCAAGCTGGGCAATCTGGGCGTCAAAGGGGGCGGACTTGTCTTCCGGCAGACCGGGGAAGGTCATGGCGGCCCAGATCAGGATAGAAATGGCCACAAGCACGGTACCGGCCTTCTTGAGGTACATCCAGGCGCGTTCCCAGCAGTGCAGCAAAAGGCTCATGAGGGTAGGCATGCGGTACGGGGGCAACTCCATAACAAAGGGAGTGGCCTCGCCCTTGACGATGGAAGAGCGCAGCAGGCGCGCCACCAGCAGAGCCATGACCCAACCGGTTATCATGATAAGAAACATAACCGTGGGGGCATTGTCAGGAAAGAATGCCCCGGCCAGCAGCAGAAACACGGGCAGCTTTGCGCCGCAGGTCATGTAGGGCAGCGTGAGCAGTGTTGCCAGTTTTTCCTTGGGGCTGCGCAGGGTACGGGTTGCCATGACGCCGGGGATGGCGCAACCGCCCGCAATACCGCCAGCGATAATATAGGGCATGACCGATGCGCCGTGCAGGCCGAAAAAGCGGAAGATGCGGTCCATCATGTAGGCCACGCGGGCCATGTAGCCGCTGTCTTCCATAAAGGAGATAAGCGCAAACATGATGAGAATGAGCGGCACAAAGCTGACCACGCCGCCAACACCCGCGATGATGCCGTCCACAATAAGCGACTGGGCAAAGCCCTCGGGCAGCAGCATTGTGCAGGTATCGCCCAGCCATTTAAAGCCGTCTTCAACCCAGCCCTTGGGGTAATCGCCCACAGTAAACGTCACCTGAAACATGAGGTAGAGCACGCCGATCATGATCAGCGGCCCAAGGAAGGCGTTGGTGAGCACCTTGTCCAGCTTGTCGGAAAGGGCCAGACGGTCCTTGCCGGCATCCTGGGTTACGATGCCGTCGCGCAGCAGGCTGCGGATAAAGCCGTAACGGTAATCGGTGATGATGGATTCAAGATTGGCGTTGAGCGTGCTGCGCACATGAGCGGCAGCCTTTTTGCGCATACCCTCAAGCTCTTCGGCCAGAGCGGCATTGGCGGCGCGAACCTCGCTCATGATTTCGCTGTCGCCTTCAAGCATCTTTAGGGCAACCCAGTGGGGCATATACTTTTGGGCCAGCAGGCCATTGTCGGCAATGTTCTTTTCCATGTCCAGCAACACGGGGTCAATATCGCTGCCGTAAGAAATACGCAGGGCATTGGCTTTGCCAGCCTGCGCCAGCTTCATGGCTACGGCCATGGCTTCATCCAGACCTTCGCCGGAGCGGGCCACCATGGGCAGCACGGGGATACCCAGCAGCTCGCCAAGGCGCTCCATATCAATATGGATGCCTGCGGCGCGGGCTTCGTCCATCATGTTGCAGCCAAGCACCACGGGAATGCCCATTTCGAGCATCTGCACGGTAAGCAGCATGTTGCGTTCAAGGGCCGAGGCGTCAACAACGTCAATGACGGCCTGCACGTTGCCAGCCGCCAGCTCTCGACGCGCCACCAGTTCTTCCATGGAATAGGCGGTCAGCGAGTACGTGCCGGGCAGGTCAACCACGGTAACGTGCTTGCCGCCCACGGTGATGTGCCCTTCTTTTCTGTCAACCGTAACACCTGGATAGTTGCCCACATGCTGGCGCGCGCCAGTGTAGCCGTTGAAAACCGTTGTTTTGCCGCAGTTGGGATTGCCAGCAAGAGCTATCCGCAGCTTTCCATCAGCGTTGAAATTGGCATCATCGGGATTATTAAACTGCCGAACCGCGCTCATGCACGAACCTCCCCCATGCTATAAACAGACTGACGCCGCGCTTGCGACATCCCAGCCATTACCGCGAACAAAAATTTGTTCATACCAGCCTACCTGCCAGCAGCCTTGCCGCCATACGGCTTGCTTTACCTGACCTTTTGTCGATCCTGCCGACGGGTCCTCTGAAAGGGCTGCTCAAAAAATTGAAATTCAATTCCAAAGTCCTGATTGATTTAGCTACCTGCTCCATAAATGTCAAGCGCTGGTCATCAACTTTACGCAACTTTGCTCAACCCAATTGAGTCTATGTCAGAACAGGAGCACCACAGTCAGCCTCCTCCACAAAGGTTCCCCTGGCCTTGCTCTCAAAAAGCAGGAGGCCGCCGACCTTGGTCAGCGGCCTCCCTTCCCGTCACCGGGTTGGCAGTTCTGCATTAGAGAACTCTCCTTCAGCAGCCTATGCGCCCTTGAGGCATTCACGCAAGGAAGACACGCCGCACGAATGAACCATCTGCAAGGGGATATTGCGCGAGCGCGCCACTTGAACGGCCTTGCGCTTGGCTTCGTGCGAAATTTTGTTGGTGAACACGATCATTGCGTCAGGGTTGCCGATTTTGTCCACAAAATTGCGCTCATTGCGCGTGATGAATTTCAGGGAATGTCCGTCCTGCTCTGCCGCTGCCATGTAATCTTTTTTCAGTCGGTCCATACCGCCTATCAGGGTTACGCACATATGATCCTCCGTCTTTTGCCGCACTGCTCGATTTTGCGCGGGTGGGGTTGCTCTGTGATCTTCTTTTAATTGAAAACGAATTTCAAAGTCAAGAGGCCTGGATGATATTTTTGAAAATAAATTTCAATATAAATAACAAGGACGCTCTCCCCTGTGGAAAAGCGCCCTCATTTTGTGCGTAGAATAATAAAAAAAGCTTCTATTCTCAGCTACTTCCAGCGGGCCAGAAATTCTGCGGCGCTGTTGCCTGCATCAATATGCTTGAGAAGGGCGCTGCCGAAAACAACGGCGTCGGGCCGAGCATCGGGCGAAAGAGCCTCAAGCTGCGAAGGCTCGCGCAGGCCAAAGCCAAGAGCCAGCGGCAGCTTGAAGGCAGACCGCGCACGCCGCATGGTCACCGCCACCTGGGGCGCGAGGTCGTTGCGCTCGCCAGTGATGCCCATGACCGAAACCACATACACATAGCCCTCGCCCACGCTGTCATAGAGGGCCATGCGCTCGGCGCTGGTATTGGGGCCAACCAGAGGGATGAGGGCAATGCCTTCCTTTTTCAGGGCTTCACGCAACGGCCCGGCTTCTTCATAGGGCAGATCAGGCACGATAAAACCGTGCACGCCGCCGCGCGCGGCATCCCGCGCCAGCTTTTCATAGCCATATTGCAGAAAAGGATTCAGATAGCCCATGAGCACCACGCCAGCCTGAATAAGCCCCTTGCGTTCAATGAGTTCCTGCAGAATGCCACGCAGGCTTACGCCATCGCTCAGGGCGCGGCGCGAGGCTTCTTCCACCACCGGGCCATCTGCCACAGGGTCGGAAAAGGGCACGCCGATTTCGATAATATCCGCGCCGCCTTCGTCCAGTTCCATCAGCGTGGGCCAGAAGGTGGACTGATCGGGAAAGCCCGCCGTCAAAAAGGGAATCAGCGCCGGACGACCGGCTGCCTTGGCATCGCGGATTTTCTGTTCAAGAATATTCATGACTACACCTCTTCCTGGCCCTGCGCCGCAAAGCCCAGCGCCTTGTTGACAATGCCCAGATCCTTGTCGCCGCGACCAGACAGGTTCACCACCACCTGATCACCCTTTTTAAATTCCTGCGGGTGGTCGAGCACCCAGGCGAGCGCGTGCGAAGATTCAAGCGCGGGCAGGATGCCCTCTGCGCGGCACAGGCGTTGGAAGGCGTTGAGCGCGTTGGCGTCCTTGACCATGCCGTAATGGACGCGCCCGATTTTTTGCAGCCACGAATGTTCCGGCCCCACACCGGGATAGTCCAGCCCGGCAGAAATGGAGTGCGAGGGTTCAACCTGACCGTCTTCGTTTTGCAGCAGCATGCTGTACGCGCCGTGCAGCACGCCGGGGGTGCCAAGATTCAGCGGGGCGGAATTGAAGCAGCCCGTCTCGCCCGTACCTGCCGCCTCCACGCCGATGATGCGCACGCTGGCGTCATCCACAAAGGGATGGAACATGCCTATGGCGTTGGAGCCGCCGCCCACGCAGGCCACCACGGCATCAGGCAGCCGCCCGGTTCTTTCCAGCATCTGGGCGCGGGTTTCGCGACCAATGACGCTTTGCAGCATGCGCACCAGCTTGGGGAAGGGGTGCGGTCCGGCAGCGGTGCCAAAGCAGTAGTGGGTTGTTTTCTGGCTGCCGATCCAGGCGCGCAAGGCTTCGTTGATGGCGTCCTTGAGGGTACGGGTGCCGCTTTCCACCGCATGTACGGTAGCGCCCAGCAGCTTCATGCGCATGACGTTGGGGGCCTGCCGCACCACGTCTTCCGCTCCCATATATATGGTGCATTCCATGCCCAGACGGGCGGCGGCCGCCGCCGTGGCAACGCCGTGCTGGCCCGCGCCGGTTTCCGCCACCAGGGCTGTTTTGCCCATATACTTGGCAAGCAGGGCCTGCCCAAGGGTGTTGTTGACCTTGTGCGCGCCCGTGTGGAGCAGGTCCTCGCGCTTGAGCCACAGGCCAAAACCCAGCTCGCCCGAAAGCGTGGGGCAATAGGTCAGTGGCGTTTCGCGTCCGGCATAATTGAACAGCAGGTCTTTCAGCTCTGCCTGAAACTTTTCGGTGGGATAAATGTCGCGCATGGCCGCTTCCACTTCCATAAGGGGCGGCATAAGCAGTTCGGGAACAAAGCAGCCGCCGAACTCACCAAA
Source organism: Desulfovibrio sp. UIB00 (assembly GCF_022508225.1). Lineage (NCBI taxonomy): Bacteria > Pseudomonadati > Thermodesulfobacteriota > Desulfovibrionia > Desulfovibrionales > Desulfovibrionaceae > Desulfovibrio > Desulfovibrio sp. UIB00. Next base: position 6,185 of record NZ_JAETXJ010000015.1, read on the forward strand.
GTAACTGTCTTTCATAGCGAATACCCATTGCCTTTGGAGTTTGCGGCCATAAATGCAGCCGCCATTTTTTCCCTGTTTTTACACCCCGGCGCGTCTTCCACGCCGGAATTGAAATCCACCCCGGCAGGCGCGCACATGCCTACGGCCTTTGCCACATTGGCTGCGCTCAATCCCCCGGCAAGCAGCCAGGGATGCGCCGGGCGCAGGCTGGCCAGATCCGACCAATCCAGCTTGTGCCCGCTGCCGCCACCTTTCAAGCCCGCGTCAAGCAGGTAATAGGCGCAGGCTTCGGCATTGCGTTGTAAATCATTATACAACAAAGCACGGTGGGTGTAACGATCAGGCCAGAGCACCCGAATGACGCGCTCCGCGCCGATGGCGCGGGCGCATTCCACACTCTGGTGACCGTGCAGTTGTGCATAATCAAGCCGGGCTTCGTCCATGATGCGCCGGATTTCGTCCGAACCCTGATTCACAAAAACGCCCACCCGCAGCATGGAGCCACTGTTCAGGGCAGCAGCCTGCGCAACGGTCACGCCGCGCGGGCTGCGGGGGTGAAAGATAAAACCGCACATGGCAGCACCAAGGCTGGCCGCATGGTCAACATCCTCTTGCCGTGTGAGGCCGCAGAACTTGATCAGCATGTGCAATCTCCCTCAGTTTTGGCCGTGGCTCCCAGCAGGGCCGCCAAGGCCTCGCCCGGAGTGCCGCCTTCCATCAGGGCGCTACCCACAAGGGCCGCGTGATACCCCGCAGATGCCGCAGCCAGCAGATGCTCCGCGCTGCTCATGCCGCTGGCTGCAATCCACAGTTCGCCACTGGCTGGCGGGCAGGCCTGTATCAGTTGCAGGCAGGCATCGCGGTCCACCGCCAGACTTTCCAGATCACGGGCGTTGACCTGTATGATGCGCGCTCCGCTCTCACGGGCAAGGCGCAGGTCTTCCGCATCAAATATTTCCACCACAGCCTGAATGCCGTAGCCTTCCGCCTGTTCACGCAGGGCCCGCAGGGTCGCTGCGTCCGGCGTCAGCCGCACGATGAGCAGCAGGGCCGAGGCTGGCGTGGCTGCCGTGGCCCGCACCTGCATAGGATCAAAAATAAAATCCTTACGCAGCAGGGGCGCACGCGGCCCAGTGTAGAGCGCCGGGTCGGCGGCGCGGGCCAGATATTCCAGCCGCCCGCGAAAGAAAGTTTCTTCCGTCAGCACCGACACGGCGCTGGCCCCAGCGGCGGCATACTGGCGCGCCACATCTTCCACATCCAGATTCTCGCAGATCACGCCGCGCGAGGGCGAGGCCCGCTTGTACTCCGCCACCACAGCCAGGGGGCAGCCGGGCGCGCGGAGGGTCAAGGACGCTGCAAAGTCTGGCCGCTGCCCTTCATACACCGCTGGCAGAGCGCCCTGAGCTTCCAGCGCTCGCAGGGCCTCGACCTCAGCCTCCTTGGCCTTGCGAAAGCGCTCAAGCAGCATTGAGCACCTTCCTGCCCACACCGGCGCTCACGGCCTCGCGGGCGCGGGCCATGCACAGGGCCATGTCCATCTTTTCTTCCAACAGATAGATGGCAAGCCCCACGTTGAGCACCACCATGTCCATCATGGCGCGCGGTCCATGCCCGTCGAGAATATCCTTGAGCACGGCCACGGCTTCTTCCTTGCCGCTCACGGCCAGGTCTTCCACAGTGCAGGAGGCTATGCCGAATTCCTGCGGGTCAAGCATCATGGGCGTCACCTTGCCATTGTGCAGCAGGGCCATCTTGGTGGGGCCGATGGGCGTAACTTCATCGTAGTTGCCCGAACCGCAGACCACGGCGGCGCGGTGCAGGGGCGACTGCATGAGGGTTTCGGCCACCAGCTCCACCAGCTCGGGCCGCGCCACGCCCATAAGCAAATGGCTGGGCCGCGCCGGGTTGATCATGGGGCCAAGAATGTTAAACAGGGTACGCACTCCCATTTCCTTGCGCACAGGGCCGATATTGGCAAAGGAAGGATGGAAGTACGGGGCAAAGATAAAGGCGAAGTTGCGCTTATTGACCATCTCCGCCACGGAGGCGGGATCTTTTTCCAGCGTGATGCCGAGGGCTTCCAGAGCATCCGCGCTGCCGCACTTGGACGAAACCGCCCGGTTGCCATGCTTGACCACCCTGTAGCCCATGCCTGCCAGCGTCAGAGAAGAGGCCGTGGAGCAGTTGAAGGAATGACGACCGTCGCCGCCGGTGCCCACAACATCGATGGTTGTTCCCGAAATGCCGTCCACGCGCACGGCGCGGGCCAGTGCAGCGCGCGTGGCGTGGGCCAGTTCAAGGGCGCTCTCGCCCTTCATGCGCAGCCCCATGAGAAAGCCGCCTGCCTGCGCCGGGGTCATCTTGCCGTCCATGAGGGCCGCAAAACCCGCCGCCGCCATTTCGGCGGAGAGGTCTTCCCTGCGGGCCAGACGCTCCAGAATACCGGAGAAGTCGGAGGTTTCCGCGCCAGTGCCAAGAATGCTCTGCGGGAAGTTGCCCAGCAGACGCAGGCCGTCCGGCGTAAGCACGGATTCGGGGTGGAACTGCACGCCAACCCACGGGCGGTCATTGTAGCGCAGGGCCATAACTTCGCCCTCTGGAGCGCGGGCAGTGACCGTAAAACGGGGATTTTCCGCGTCTTCATCGGCGCGCACAACAAGGGAGTGATAGCGGCCCACGCGCATGGGGTTGGGCAGGCCCAAAAACATGCCAGTTCCGTCGTGCACGATTTCTGACTGCTTGCCGTGCATGATGCACGGGCCGACCTCAACCTTGGCCCCGGCATGCAGCCCCAAAAGCTGATGTCCAAGGCACACGCCCAGTACGGGAATGCGCGGGCTGAGGCGCTTGAGGAATTCGGGGCACAGCCCCGCATCGGCGGGATGCCCCGGCCCGGGCGAAATGCAGACCATGGAAAGTTCGGGGTTCACCGCCATGTCCAGCACGGCGGGATCATCGTTGCGCAGCACCACGGGCTTGTGGCCCAAGGCATAAAAAGCCTGCACAAGATTGTAGGTAAAGGAGTCGTAATTATCGATGAGCAGAAACATATTCTTCGTCCTCCGCACGCAGGGCCAGGCGCATGATGGCTGATTTGTTGCACACTTCCTTCCATTCCAGATCGGGATCGGAGTCATGCACGATGCCTCCGCCCGCCTGCCAGAAGAGCTTGCCGTCACGCATCCACATGCTGCGGATGGTGATGCCCGTATCGAGATTCACGCTGTCCTTGTCCAGACCAAGCCAGCCGATGCAGCCTGCGTAGGGGCCGCGCGCGCGGCCTTCCACCTCGCGGATGATTTCCATGGCCCGCACCTTGGGCGCGCCCGAAACCGTACCCGCCGGGAAGGTGGCCGCCAGCACGTCCAGAGCGTCCAGCCCTTCCTCAAGCCGGGCGCTGACCCGGCTGGTGAGGTGCATGACGTGGGAGTAACGTTCAACTTCCATGTAGCGTTCCAGATTCACCGAGCCGGGCTGGGCCACGCGGCCAAGGTCGTTACGACCAAGGTCAACCAGCATGACATGCTCGGCGCGTTCCTTGGGATCGTCACGCAGTTCGGCGGCAAGGGCGGCGTCTTCAAGATCGTCCGCACCGCGTTTGCGTGTGCCTGCAATTGGCGAAAGCTGCAAATGCCCCGCCGTGCAACGCACCATGACCTCGGGCGAAGAACCAAAAAGCGTCAGCTCGGTAAAGCGCATGTAGAACATGTAGGGCGAAGCGTTGAACCGGCGCATGCGGCGGTACAGTTCAAAGGGGTTGCCCTCAAAAGGTGTGGAAAACCGCACGGAAGGCACCACCTGAATGGCCTCGCCCTGACGCAGCATCTCCTTGATGCGGCGTACGTAATCCTTGTAACCTTCCTCGCCGGGTTCGGCGCAGACATTGTCGGGATTGATGCGCACTGCCCCGGCCTGCCCTGTGGCGCGGGCCTCCAGCGATTCGCGCGAGCTTCGCAGTGCGCGGTGTTCGCCCAGGCTCACCTGACAGAGCCGGTTATACAGATGGTCGAACACAAGCACGGTTGACGGCAGCATGAGCAGGCAGTCGGCCTCGTTCTGCGGCATGACCGGGGCCAGTTTGGGATTGAACAGACCCGCCATGCCAAAACCAAGATACCCGTAAAGAGCGCGGGTAATAGGCGGCAGGTTTGTGATGTTGACCGGGCCTTCAATGGTCAGCGCAGCCATGAGCGCCCGCAGACCGTCCACAAAGGGTTTGCCCTCAAAGCGCGCCAGAGGCGTTAAGCTGTCGTTGCGGATGTCCAGCGCAAGCTTGCCATCGCAGCAGGAGATGAACAAAGCCGCATCGCAGGCCAGAATGCTGTAACGGCCCCAGCGACCATCCACCTCGGCGCTTTCAAGCAAGATGCCGTTACCGGCACCGACCATGCCCATGAACAGGCTGATGGGCGTGTCCATATCCGCTGGCAACCAGCGGGCGGTTTGTTGCAGCGTCAGCATATGCTGCGCATCACCGTTATCTTTCATCTGGCGCATCCTTTGGGTTTTTGTGCCTGAAAAACAAAAAACGCCGCCTCCCTTGGGGAGACGGCGTCTACTTACGACAATGCCAACGTACCGGAACTATTAAGCCCGCACGTCTCCCCCACGCAGTTGGATGCGCCACCACCAGCCTTTAAAGCTGTTAGAAATGGTGTTGGAGAAAACGTTCATATAAATGCCTAGTTCCTTATGTTTCAAGTCACTCTACGCATACAGCCGCAGGCTGTCAACAAGGCAGAGCGGTTTTCCAGTAAATTTCCGTTACAGCATCAGCTATGGCAAGCGGGAGGGCGCGCCCGGAGCGGTTTTGCCCTCCCCTGCCGTACAGGCCTACTTGCCGAACAAAATTTCCTGATAATTGGGCAGCGCCCACAGGTCGTCAGCCACGCGCACTTCAAGCATGTCCGCATAGCGGCGCACTTCAAGCATGCGGGGCAGCACATACTCGCGGTAGCTGAGGGCGGCTTCAAAGCCATAGCCCAGGCTGTCCGCCTTGGCCAGCACTTCTTCAAGCTGGCCGCAGGCATCCTGCATGAGGCGCAGATTCGAAGTGATTTCGGCCAGGGTCACAGTTTTGGGATCCTTGCCGATGGCGCGCATGTTGGCCGCCGCTGCCGCCAGTTCACCCTGATAGCGCATGCCCGCAGGGTAAATGATGGTATTGGCCATGCGGATAACCAGATTGGCCTCGGTACGCACGGTCTTGCAGTACTGCTCAAGGTAGATTTCCTGCCGTGCCTTGAGCTCGGCCTTGTTGAGTACGCCAGCCTTTTCATACAGGCTGACTACTTCCGGCTTGGTCAGTTCGGCCAGAGCCTCGGGGGTGGTGCGCAGGTTGGGCAGGCCACGGCGCTCGGCTTCCTTGTGCCACACTTCGGAGTAGCCGTCGCCGTTGAAAATAACGGCGCTGTGCTCGTCGATGACATGGCTGATAAAGGATTCCAGAGCCTGATTGAAGGTCTTGCCCTGGGCCAGTTCCTTTTCAAGCCAGTCGGCTGCAAAGCCCAGCGAATCAGCCATCATGGTGTTGAGCGCGGTGATGGAACCCGCCGCAGACTGGCTGGAGCCAAGCGCGCGGAACTCGAACCTGTTGCCGGTAAAGGCCACGGGGCTTGTGCGGTTGCGGTCGCCGGGATCGGCGGGCAGCGGCGGCAGCGTATCCACACCCAGATTAAGGGCGCGGCCCGTGCGGCCACCGGCGGCGTTTTCAACGCGTCCGGCGCGGAATGCTTCAAACACTTCCGTCAGCTGATCGCCGAGGAAGATGGACATGATGGCTGGCGGGGCCTCGTTGGCGCCCAGACGGTGGTCGTTGCTGGCGCTGGCGACGGTTGCGCGCAGCAGACCGCCAAACTTGTGCACGGCACGGATCATGGCGGCGCAGAACACCAGGAACTTGGCGTTGGCATGCGGTGTTTCGCCGGGATCAAACAGGGTGCCCAGCTCTGCATTGCCGATGGAATAGTTCAGATGTTTGCCCGAGCCGTTCACGCCCGCAAAGGGTTTTTCGTGCAGCAGGCACTTGAGGCCGTAGCGCTTTGCCACGTTGCGCAGCTTGGCCATGATGATGTGGTTGTGGTCAACCGCGAGGTTGCTCACCTCAAAGAGGGGCGCGATTTCATACTGGCTGGGGGCCACTTCGTTATGGCGGGTGCGCACGGGCACGCCCAGCTTGTAGAGTTCGCGCTCCACTTCCATCATGTACGAAAGCACACGCTGGGGGATAACGCCAAAGTACTGGTCGCTGAATTCCTGCCCCTTGGCCGGACGCGCGCCAAACAGGGAACGCCCGGCGATCTGGAGGTCAGGGCGGGCAAAATTGAAGTTGTGGTCAATGCAGAAGTATTCCTGCTCAAGCCCGGCGTAGGAAACAATGGGCAACGGCGTATCTTCGCCAAAGAGCGCCAGCACGCGGTGCGCCTCGCGGTTCAGGGCCTGGCCGGAACGCAGCATGGGCGTTTTTTTGTCCAGGGCAACACCCGTCCAAGAAAGGAACATGGTGGGGATGCACAGGAAGGTGCCGTTGGGATTCTCCATGATGTAGGCGGGGCTGGTCACATCCCATGCGGTATAGCCGCGCGCTTCAAAGGTGGAGCGCAGGCCGCCGGAAGGGAAGGACGAAGCGTCAGGTTCGCCGCGAATAAGCATGGAGCCGGAAAATTCGGCGATCACGCCGCCAGAGCCGTCAGGCATGAGGAAGCTGTCGTGCTTTTCGGCAGTCTGCCCGGTGAGGGGATAAAAAATGTGGGTAAAATGGGTGGCACCCTTTTCAATGGCCCAGTCTTTCATGACTGCGGCAACGGTATCGGCGATGGCGGGGTCCATGCGTTCGCCGAATTCAATGGTTTTGCGCAGCGCCTTGTACACGCTCTTGGGCAGGCGTTCACGCATGATGCGGTCATTGAACACGTTGCACCCGAAAATATCGGTGGGTTTGGTGTCCACGAAATTCAGGGGGGCCGCTTCGGGTTTGTAGGTAGTGATGGCCTCAATGGCGCTTTGTCTGGCGGATTTGCTGCTCATGGACGAACCTCGCGTTCAGGGCTGACGCAGTGTTGGGGGTGCCGATATTCCCGCGTATGGCGGTTGGATTTACGCCGCTGCATGCAAACCGCAAAACGCCCGCGCCCGTGCTGCCCTGGCGCACGCGGACAAGGGGGGCTGGTGCAGAGGCTCGCGGACGCCGTGCAGACGCCCGCACCAAAGCCATTATCTCCGGGCCTGACCGTGAGGGGTCAGGCCCGGAACAGTATACTCTAACGGAACGCGCTCTGGAACTGCCCGCCACCACACAGAGCCTGCCATGCAGAATCAATCAGCACGTATAGGCAAAGGCAGCGGCAAAACCGGAAGCGCGAACCAGAAACCGCTTTAGTTCACGCTCACGATTTCGATTTCAAACGTCAGCGTCTTGCCAGCGAGGGGGTGGTTGGCGTCAAGGGTGATCTCGTCCGCGCCAACTTCAGTGATGGTCACGTCCATCTGACCCTGCTCGTTGGAGAGCTGCAAGGGCACGCCCACGTTCAGGGGAATATGGTCGGGCACCTGGGCGCGGGGAACGGTGAACACCAGTTCGGGATCAGCCTCGCCGTAGGCATCATCAGGCGCAACGGTCACGGTAACGGTTTCACCCGCTTCGCGACCGTCAACGGCGGATTCAAAACCCGGGATCAGCATACCTTTGCCCATCACGAATTCCAGGGGTTCGCGCTCACGCGAAGAGTCGAACACCGTGCCATCGTCAAGGGTACCCGTGTAATGCGCGCGCACCGTATCGCCTTTTTTAATAGGCATAACTACTCCATTGCAGTGTGTGTGGGCGGTCTGCGGCAGTGAGCCGCATTGTCGGCAGAAGCTGCCAGGGCAGAAACCCGCCCGCGAAAAAATAACGCCCGATAATAAAGTGCAAGCAAAACACGCCGGGGGGCTTCTGTCAATCTGTAACGTTGCCATAAATGCCTCCAATCCCCCTTCCAGCGCGGGTTTGCGGGCTTTGATCTTTTGCGCGGCATTACGGTAAAAATACAACTGCCGCAGTTGCATTCCGCCCTGACGCGACACAGGTGCCACACCGCCGCGACAGCCGCTTGCAGGCTTGACAGAGTGCCATACGACACTAATAATCAACAATTACTCTCAACGGGAAAATCCCGCTCTTGTTCGGGCGGCACACGCAATCTTTCAGAGGTATCTCAGAGGTATTTTATGTCCGATATTCGCTCCACGTACACCGACGAATGCAATTTTTATGGCCGCCACACCCCCCGCGAGCTGGCTGAAACCTTCGGCACCCCTCTCTATGTATATAATGAGAACGTGCTGCGGCAGCGTTGCCGCGACCTTATGGGGCTTTCCAAACACCCCGGTTTCGGCGTGAACTATTCTGTCAAGGCCAATGCGACCCCCGCCCTGCTGCGCATAGTGCGCGAGGAAGGGCTGGTGGTGGACGCCATGAGCCCCGGCGAACTGTACATGGACGAGCTGGCCGGTTTTACCCCTGCCGAAATTCTGTACATTTCCAACAACAACTCCGAAGCCGAGCTGAAAAACGCCGTTTCGCGCGGGCTGCTTATCAGTGTGGATTCTCTTTCGCAGCTTGATACCCTTGGCCGCATCAACAAGGGCGGCAAGGTCATGGTGCGTTTTAACCCCGGCATTGGCGCGGGCCACCATGCCAAGGTCATCACTGCGGGCAAGGACACCAAATTTGGCGTCACCCCTGACAAGCTGGACGAAGTTTTTGCCCTGCTTGAAAAACACGACCTCACGCTGGCTGGCATCAACCAGCACATCGGCTCGCTCTTTATGGAACCAGACGGCTACCTTGATGCCGCCGAAGTGCTGCTGCATCTTGCCGACCGCCTGCCCGCCAGCATGCTGGCAAAGCTTGAAGTCATCGACTTTGGCGGCGGCTTTGGCATTCCCTACCACAAGTACGAAGGTCAGGCCCGCCTGAGCATGGCCGACCTTGGCAGCCGCCTGCACGCCCTCATTGCGGGCTGGTCTGAAAAATCCGGCTACAAGGGCCGTTTTCTTGTGGAACCGGGCCGCTATGTGGCCGCCGAATGCTGCGTGCTGCTGGGCACCGTGTTTGCCGTCAAAAACAATGGCGACAAGCGCTACGTGGGCACCAATCTGGGCTTTAACGTGCTTGTGCGCCCCGCCATGTACGATTCCTTCCATGATGTGGAAATCTACGGGGCCGACACCCAGACACGCAAAAACATGGTGCAGACCATTGTGGGCAATATTTGTGAAAGCGGCGATATCCTTGCCAAGGAACGCGAACTGCCCGTTATGTGCGAGGGAGATGTGCTTGGGGTACTTGACGCCGGAGCTTATGGATTTACTATGGGTTCCAACTACAACCAGCGTCGTCGCCCTGCTGAAGTTCTCATTCAAAGCGACGGCACTGCCAAACTTATCCGCCGCCGCGAAACCCTTGAGGATCTTGCGCGCTGCCTGATGGATTAATGTGACACAATTACGCGGCGCATCCGCGCAGCAGGCCCGGCCCGCGCCCGACCTGAGCACTTCCCCCCGCGCGGTCTGGCGGTTGACCTGGCCCCAGATGCTCATGATGTACCTTATGTTCTTCATGGGCTTTGTGGCTGTATGGGTTGCCGGACAGATCAGCGCGGACGTTCAGGCGGCGCTGGGCATGGTGAACCAGTGCAGCATCCTGCTGATGGTGGTTGCCATGGCTCTTTCAAGCGGCGCTACGGCGGCTGTGAGCCAGTCGCTGGGCGCGCTTAAAGTCATGCGCGCCCAGCGCTATATAGGCACAACGGTTATTGGCTGCATGGGCCTTGGGCTTCTTGTGGCCCTGGCAGCCGCCCTTTTCAGCGACGGCATACTGCGCGTGCTCATGGTGCCGGAAAGCATCATGCCGCAAACCCGCGAAATGTGGGCAGCCAGCATGCTTGGTCTGCCCGCGCAGTATCTGTACGCGTCAACCGGGGTCATGTTCCGCGCCACGCGTCAGGTTTTGCCGCCCCTGTGGGTTGCCTCCGGCGTATGCCTGTTCAACCTGCTGGCCTGCCTGGGCCTTGGGCTTGGCTGGTTTGGCATGCCCAACATGGGCTATATGGGTCTGATCTGGGCCAACGTGGGCGCGCAGTATCTTGGCGCTGTATGCAACTGCTTGCTGCTGGTGCATTCCGGCTACCTGAACCGCAAATCCCTGCCCTCCCTGCGCTGGCTCCGCGCTGGCCTGCCCTACCTGCTCAAAGTGGCCCTGCCCGCAGGCGCGGCCCAGATCGTATGGCAGTCCGGCTACATGATGCTGTTTGTTCTGGTGGCGTCATTGCCCTCCGACAGCGTCAATGCGCTGGCCGGTCTCAATGCCGGTCTGCGGGTGGAAGCCCTGCTGTTTTTGCCGGGCATGGCCTTCAACATGAGCGTGGCCGTGCTGGTGGGCAACAGCCTTGGTGCGGGCAAATCCGCCGAGGCCCGCCGCGTGGCCCTCAATATGGTGACGCTTGCGGCTGTGGCCATGAGCTTTATGGCCGCCCTGCTCTGGCCCTTCCGGCAGGAGGTGGCCCACCTGCTCTCGCAGGAGCCGGGCACGCAAGCGCAAATTGTGAGCTACCTTACCTATAACCTGCTCTCCACGCCCTTTTCCATCGCAAGCACTGTCATGGGTGGCGTGATGACGGGAGCCGGTGCCACCAAGTACAACCTCATGATTTTTGGCGGCAGTTTCTGGCTGGTGCGCCTGCCCTTGGGCTGGCTGCTTGGTCACATGCTCTGGGGCACGGCCTCGGGCGTATTTGTGGCCATGCTCGTATCCCAGATTCTGCAAACCAGCATCATGCTTTATGTGGTGCTTTTCAGCGACTGGACGCGCTTTGCCATGAGCCGCTGCCGTCAGCCGCAAACCCCGTAAATACCGCCCGAGAGGCCGCAATGGCGGCACCCTGGCATGCGCCCGCGCACTGTTTGCATCTGCGCATTGAGACGCGAGGAGACGATTGTGAGCAAGACCTTTATCCCTGTCAGTCTGGACGGACGCCAACAGTATTACGAACTGTGGGGCCGCACCCCTCAGCGTTCACTGGACTACACCCTGGCAAACCTGTGGGGCTGGCAGGATTACTACGGCCTTGAATGGTGCTTTGAGGACAACCTCTGCTGGATACGTCAGACTCGGCCCTATGCCGTGTGCTGGGCCCCTGTGGGCGACTGGAACGCGGTTTCGTGGAAGGATCTGCTGCCCTGCGGCTTCAACCCCGAGGCCCACAACATCACCCGCGTGCCGGAAAAGCTGCTGGAAATCTGGCAGCGCGAACTGCCCGGCCTTGTGGATGCGGATGAAGATCGCGGCCAGTGGGAATACCTGTACAAACAGGAAGAACTGGCGGAACTGCCGGGCAACCGCTTTCACAAAAAGAAAAATCATCTCAACAGCTATGTGAAGACCTACGGCCAGCCGGACTACCACACGCTGGACGACGCCATGGTTGAAGACGTGCTGGCCGTGCAGGACGACTGGTGCCAGTGGCACGAATGCGAGGAATCGCCTTCGCTCAGGGCCGAGAATGAGGCCATCAACCGTGTGCTCAGCCACTGGAACTGTTTCACCGGACTTGTGGGCGGTTCGCTCTATGTGGACGGCAAGATGGTGGCCTTCAGCGTGGGCGAGAATCTGGACGGCGCAAACCTTGGCGTGCATTACGAAAAAGGCCTGAACGGCTTCAAGGGCGTGTACCAGACCATCAACTGCCTGTTCTCGCGTAACGCTGGCGCTGGATTTACCTACATCAACCGGGCGCAGGATCTGGACGAGGAAGGCTTGCGTCAGGCCAAGATGACCTACCTGCCTGCCGACTTTCTGCGCAAGTACAAGGTGCGCATCCGCAAGAGCTGACGTTTGGCAGCCGCGCCGCAGCGTGGGGGCAAGCTTCTGTTCACCGCGCTTCGGGCCTGAAAGACATAAAACCGCGCATCCGTCCTTATCAGAACGGTATGCGCGGTTTTTTATTTGTGCGGCCTTACTGTGTATTGCTATTTTCCCGGCGCGCAGCCAGTTGAAAAATGTCCTTTTGCTGACAACCAAAACAAATGCAAAACCCCGACAGAAGCCGGGGAATTGCACGAAAAAAACAGTTGAGGTGGTTGAATCATGCCAGAATTGGTATTCCTGTCAACATAAGATACCAGTCAGCAAAAAATAATCTTTCCACCCCATTTATCTACTTGCGACACCCTGCATTGATTTTTTTTAATCTGCAATATTAATCTGATACAGGGCATGTGCAGATATGCCCTTCAGTCAACAGCAGGAAGAATATCGCTCCCCGACCTCCCCTGGAAAAAATATTTTTTAGCCCACCTGCCTCTCCCTCATATCCTGGGGCAGATCAAGCAACCGCCTTAGGCTACGTGGAACAACAGCACGCAAGCACAGCAATATTTGCGCAATAGCAACGAAATTTCGTTGAAATTTATGAAATATCATTTCTCATTGAAGGGCAAAATCAACAAAAAATAAAACTAATATACTGTAATTATAGAAATAAAACATAACGGCTTGGTTCTTGAATACTACGGCCCAATGATGCTGCTCCCCCACACAATGGGGAAGGCATATTGGGCTGAAGCTGGCAAAAGGAAACCACGGATACGGAGCAAGCAACTTGCCGTGCTTTGCACCGTTTCCGGCGGCATTTGATTTTGCTCGATCAATGTCTGGCTTTGTGCTCTAGGCTGGACAGAACAATGAACTTTTGAGGTGTGATGATGTCAAAATTCGCAACGCCGCAGTTGGATCAGCTTGAATCCGGTCCATGGCCGAGCTTTGTATCCGATATCAAGCAGGAAGCTGCGCATCGCGCGGCCAATGCCAACAATGTCGAGTATCAGATCCCTGTGGACTGCCCTGAAGACCTTCTGGGAGTGCTTGAGCTTTCCTACAACGAAATGGAAACACACTGGAAGCACGGCGGCATCGTGGGTGTGTTTGGTTACGGCGGCGGCGTTATCGGCCGTTACTGCGATCAGCCCGAAATGTTCCCCGGCGTGGCGCACTTCCACACCATGCGTGTGGCCCAGCCTTCCGGCAAGTACTACCACAGCAAGTTCCTGCGCGACCTGTGCGACATCTGGGACATGCGCGGCTCTGGCCTGACCAACATGCACGGCTCCACCGGCGACATCGTGCTGCTCGGTACCCAGACCCCCCAGCTGGAAGAAATCTTCCACGAACTGACCCACAAACTGAACGTCGACCTGGGTGGTTCCGGCTCCAACCTGCGTACGCCTGAAGCCTGCCTTGGCCAGTCGCGCTGCGAATATGCCTGCTACAACACGCAGGACATGTGCTACCAGCTGACCATGGACTATCAGGACGAACTGCATCGTCCCGCCTTCCCCTACAAGTTCAAGTTCAAGTTCGACGGTTGCCCCAACGGCTGCGTG
>NZ_JAETXJ010000016.1 GCF_022508225.1 Desulfovibrio sp. UIB00
GATAGGCTTCGCCTTTTTGGAACTCCCCGCTTAGCGGGGAGTTTTCTACATACAAAAAAAAAGCGCCAGACCCAAAAGGTCTGGCGCTTGCGGTCAACGCAGTTCGACTGCTATCTGTAGACAATAATTCAGGGTAGGTATGTGAAAGACATCATGTCATCCTGCGAGAGCCTCTGGCACTCATCCCGGTGTTTGCCGCGTTGTAAAAACGGGCAATTTTCCAGTGTTGATGCCGCTTAGAACGTGTAGTTAAGCTCTGCAAAGTAGGCCTTGGGATGCGCACAGGCGGGGCACATCTCGGGAGCGTGGTCGCCCTCCACAAGACAGCCGCAGTTCAGGCAACGCCATATTGTGGGCTTTGTACGCATGAACATGCGCCCTTCCTTGATATCTTTGGCAAGCGTAAGAAAACGCTTTTCATGGTAGGCCTCGGCAACGGCAATCTGGCGCATGACGGCAGCAACTTCGGAAAAACCTTCTTTGTCAGCCGTAGCCGCAAATTCAGGATACATGACGGTGTGCTCGTGGTTTTCGCCACTGGCGGCTGCGATAAGGTTGGCTTCGCTGTCAGCTATGACCCCGGCAGGGTACGCCGCCGTAATTTCAACATCTCCGCCTTCAAGAAACTTGAACAGGCGCTTGGCGTGTTCTTTTTCCTGCAAGGCGGTTTCTACAAAAATTTCCTGCACCAGCACAAAACCGTCATTCTTGGCCCGCCCGGCAAAGTAGTCATAGCGGTTACGCGCCTGAGATTCACCAGCAAAGGCTGTAAGAATATTTTTTTCCGTCTGGCTGCCTTTCAGCGATTTCATAGCGTCTTCTCCTTGGAATGATTGGTGGCTGCGCGCCTATTGGCGCAACTGCAAAAAAGGGCACGGGCAAAAGTGCCCCTCTTGTTTAACCACTCTAATTAGGAATCATTCCTATGTCAAGCAGAAGTCGACTCTGCCTCGGCAAGCTGCGCTTCGAGAGCCGCAATCTGCGACTCGAGCGACTGGATTTTGCTTTCCACAGCCGTACTGTTGCCGCTGCCAGCGTGGCTGGCCAAGCTGGAAAGCTGGCTCTTTAAGGCCGCAATCTGCTTCTTGATATTCTCGACAGCATTGGAAGAGCTGTCGTTACCGCCACCGCCACCACCGCCGGCGCCACCGGCCTTGGTCGAACCGCCGCCACCGGATTCGCCGGTTTCATCGGTTTCGCCATTGGCAGTTTCAGCAGAAGTGTCACCCTTATTTCCCGCAGATTGCGATGTCGCAGCCGTGGACGAACCCTTGTCGTACATGTGGATCTTTTCAGAAAAAAGCTTCTTGGCTTCATCAGAAATATCCACAGTGTCACCAGAATCTGACGAATCGCTGCGTGTGCGGATGGTATTCGACCCCAGACCGACCTTGTAAACAGCCTCTGCGCTGCTGGAACCCAACAGATTGCCAATCCCTGTTGTACTCATATGACGCCCCCCGCAGTAATCATCGCTGCGAAATACCGCATCATTTTAATAGTGGCTCCCCCACGGAACCCATGGGTGCGGCTGCCCAACGGGTTTGCACCCGGCAAAACCTGCCGGATGCACCTTTCCGCAGGTAGTACAGCAACAACCATGCCGCAGGCAGTCTTTACAGCCTTGGCCGCCTATGGCAGCGTTGCCGCATGCCTGCCCGCAAAGCCCCTGCCACCCCCTTGCACGATCTGCCCGCCACGGTAGAATTTACCTTGGCCGATGGTACGCGCCTGACGGCTTCAGTGCGCCTTTCACCCCGTGCTCGCAGGGCAAAACTGTCGCTCACGCCTCGGGGCGACCTTGTGTTGACTATCCCGCTGACCATGGGGCCAACGCAGCTTCAATCAAGCCTGCCGCTCTTTTTGCCCTGGCTGGAGCGCGCCCGCACAACCCTGCTGCGAAGGGTACCCGCCCCCCAGTTGCCTTCCAGTATCACTCTGCCGCTAACGGGCGAAATTTTTGCCGTCACGCCCTGTGGCGACATGGCAGCAGGCCGCAAAGCCGCCACTGCGCAAACCGGCAAAACCGCTACTGTGCAAATTGCCAACGGCGCACGACGCTTGTTGCTGGTGGAAAGTATGGCTCAGGTGCGCCTGTACGGCGCCGTAGATGACATATCCTTATGCGCGCAGGCCCTGCGCCAGTGGTGTCGAAAAAAAGCAGCCCGCCTGCTGCCGCCGTATCTGGAACAGCTTGCGACAACGGAAGGATTTGCCCTTGCGGGTGTGAGCGTGCGGGACCAGAGCGGGCGCTGGGGCAGTTGTTCCCGCCTGCGCCGGGGGCACACTCCGCAGCCCGCGACGCAACGGTCACAACTGCCGCAAGGGGCTTTCGCCCGCACCAGATCGCTGGAACAGCTCACCACGCGCATCCGCAACTTTTTTTCCACTCCGCCCCTGCCCGCCACATATGAAGCGGCCCCATCCTTTGCCCAAGGCGGCGCAGCCCTCGCGCCTGCATGTCCGGAGGGACGCATCAGCCTCAACTGGCGCGCTCTGCTTCTGCCTGCCCCGTTGCTGGAGCACTTGTGCTGGCACGAGCTGTGCCACCTGCGCCATATGGATCATTCCCCGGCCTACCGGGAGGAGCTTGCCCGCTTTTCGCCCCAATGGCCCGCGCATGAAAAGGCGCTCAATGCCGCATGGCGGGGCTTACCCTGGTGGGCGCTCCCCGGCGAGGACGCCTCCCCCAGTCGCTGATTTTCCCCAAGCCTCGCCCCGCGCGCAATCCTGCCTACAGACCTGCCATCTTACCCGCCCATCTCGCCAGATATTGCGCCAGCCGCCACTGCGCAATCGTTGCATTACATAAAGAATATTCAAAGATTGCTGCAAGATCACGCCAGAGCATTGCACAAATCCTCGCCGAAAATGTACAATTTTCAGTGAACCCCGGCTAAACACAAATGGACAAAGTTTATACTTTGAGCGATAAAAGACAAACAGATAGATAGGCATTCAATCTGCACAGCACAGCTTCATCATGCGCAGGCATTCCCTGCTGCGCACACCCTCTACTTGCCGCTGTAATGGTAAGGAGCGCGCCAATGCCCATAGACAAGCATGAATGGCCTGTATTGATTGTTTCTGGTGAATTTGATGCGGCAACAGATGAAGGTTGCAGACTGCGCGAGCTGAAGAAGCAGCTTGTGGAAAACAAAGGCTGCTCTGTTCTCATATCACTGCGATATGAAGACGCAATAAATATTTTTGCATCTCGCGCAGACCTTGGAACTGTCATAATAGACTGGGATATACAGTGCGAAGACCCCGGTGAGCAGGCAACGGCAGCAGAGTTGCTTGAGGGCATCCGTCAGCGCAACAAAACCATCCCGGTCGTGCTGCTCACTGACCATTCCGAGCTGGAGAATCTGCCCACGGATGTCCTTTCCAAAGTAGACGACTGCATCTGGAAGATAACAGATACCGTGGATTTTCTGGCAGGGCGCATCGAGGTCCTGGTCAGCGATTACCTGCAAACGGTGTATCCGGCCTTTTTCGGCGGCATGGCCCGCTACGCCAATGAATACAAATACGCATGGCACACGCCCGGCCACATGGGCGGCGAGGGTTTTCTCAAAAGCCCCGCAGGGGTGGCCATGCACAAGTTTTTTGGCGAAAACGTCTTCCGCGCCGACCTTTCCATTTCCGTGCCCGAGCTTGGCTCCCTGCTTGACCACAACGGCCCGGTTGGCGATGCGGAAGAAAATTCCGCCAGAGTCTTTGGGGCGGACATAACTTTTTATGTGCTCAATGGCACCTCCAACGTCAACCAGATCATCTGGCGCAGCCAGGTGCTGCGCGACGACATAGCCTTTGTTGACCGCAACTGTCACAAATCGCTCAACTACGCCATGGTCATTACCGAGGCCTATCCCGTGTATATGACGCCACGGCGCAACCGGCGCGGCATCATCGGGCCGTGCAGGCTTTCGGAATTTTCAGAAAAAAGCATCCACAAAAAAATCGCAGCCAACAAGCTCATTCCTGACGAGCTGAAAAGCTCCCGGGTCAAGATGTCCGCCCTTACCAATTCTACCTATGACGGGCTGTGCTACAATGTGACCAACATCAAGAAGCAGCTTCGCAAGAGCGTGGACAACCTGCACTTTGACGAGGCCTGGTACGCCTACGCCCGTTTCAGTCCCATGTACGAGAACCACTATGGCATGACGGATGCCGACAATGTGGCCGATCATCCGCCCATTTTCTGTTCACAATCCACACACAAGCTGCTCACGGCCTTTTCACAGGCCTCCATGCTGCACGTAAAGCACGGCACACATGTACGGATCAACCGCGATGAACTTAACGAATCCTACATGATGCACGGCTCCACATCGCCGCAATACAACATGATCGCCTCGCTTGATGTTGCCACCAAGATGATGGACGACGACGGCGAGGTGCTGCTGCACGACACCATTGCCGAGGCAGTTCGCATCCGCCGCAAGATCACCCTCATGGAGCGGGAAATGACCGCCAGGGGCGACTGGTTCTTCAGCATGTGGCAGCCCAGAAGGGTTCCTTACCAGAAGGGCATGCATGACTTTCTGGAAGTGCCCGCCGAATATCTGGCAGAAAGCCAGATCCCCTGGGTACTGGACAGCGCCAACAACTGGCACGGCTTTGACGATATTGAGCCGGATTACGTCATGCTTGACCCCATCAAGCTGACCTTTATCACGCCCGGCCTTGCGGAAGACGGCACAATGGCGGATACGGGCATTCCGGCTGCCATTGTCACCAACTACCTGATCCGGCACCGCGTTGTGTGCGAAAAAACCGACTATTATTCCTTTTTGCTGCTCAACTCCATCGGCACCACCAAGGCCAAGGAAGGGGCGCTCATCTCGGGCCTGCTCAAATTCAAGCAGCTCTATGACGCCAATGCTCCGCTGAGCGTTGCCCTGCCGGATCTCTACGCCGCCTTTCCTGAGACATACAAGGGCGTTGGCCTCAGAGATCACAGCAACGCAATTCACCGTCACTTCCGCGAGCACAAGCTGCTGGACAAGATGCAGGCAGCCTTTCAGGGTATTCCCGATCAGGTCATGCGGCCTGCGGAGGCCTACCATGAAGTGGTGCGCCGCAATGTGGAATATGTGGAACTGGCCGATCTGCGCGGACGCGTTCCGGCTGTCATGATTGTACCCTACCCGCCAGGCATCCCCGTCATGATGGGCGGCGAGGTGATGAACGAGGCGGCGGAACCCATATTTGCCTATCTTGAGGCGCGTCAGAACTTTGAAAATGCCTTTCCCGGCTATGAAAGCGACATCCACGGCGTAGAACGCATAGAACGCGACGGCAAAAAATACTTCAGTGTATTGTGCGTAAAAAAGTAGCCACGCCCGCTGATTTTTGCCCCGAAACGCCGGGGAGAGTTTTTTAACCGCACCCAAAAGGACGGCAGCCATGACCACGCCCGGCACAAAGAAACTTGGCCTTTTCGCCTGCACCACGGTGGTGGCGGGCAATATGATGGGGTCTGGCATTGCTCTTTTGCCCGCGAACCTTGCGGGCATCGGCAGCATATCTGTCATCGGCTGGTTTGTGGCCATTCTGGGAGCCATGGGTCTGGCCTATGTGTTTGCCCGGCTGGGCATGGAAGACCCGCAGGAGGGCGGCCCCCTTGCCTATGCCAACGAAATCGGGCCAGAGCTGGGCTATCAGACAGGCCTGCTCTATTACCACGCCAACTGGATAGGCAATCTGGCCGTAGCCATAACCGGCGTGGATTATCTTTCGGTTTTCTTTCCCGCGCTGGAGCATCCCTTGTGGGCAGGCTTCGCATCGCTGGCCCTTATCTGGATATTCACAGGCGTGAACATTCTTGGCGCGGCCTGGATAGGCAGGCTTGTTTCCATCGGGGTCGTTCTGCTGCTGATCCCCGTATTCATTACGGGCACCGTGGGCTGGCTGTATTTTGACCCTGCGGTGTTTTCCGCCAATTGGCTTGCCGGGGGCAAACCTGCAGGCAGTTCCGTCATGAGCGCCGTTGTGCTTTGCATCTGGAGCTTCATAGGGGTTGAGAGCGCCTCGGTGAATACTGCGGTGGTAGAAAACCCCAAGCGCAACATTCCGCTTTCCACCCTCATTGGCACGGCTCTGGCCGGGTTTGTCTACATACTTTCCTGCACGGCCATATCGGGCATATTTCCCGCAAAACAGATGGCGGAATCCGGTGCGCCCTTTTCGCTGGCCATGGGCCATATCTGCGCAGGGCTACCCCTGGCCCACCTGGTGCCGGACATGGTTTCGGCAGTGACCGCCTTTGCCTGCCTGGCCTCACTGGGATCATGGATAATGCTTGTTTCCAACGCTGGCTGCCGCGCCGCGCAGGACGGCACCCTGCCGCCCATTTTTGGCAGAAAAAACGCCAAGGGTCAGCCCGTGGCTGGGCTTGTTCTTTCAGCCTGCATGATGAGCGCCATGCTGCTCTTGATGATGGTTGTCAGCCGCTCCGGCGACACTCAGGATCTGTTCAACAGCATTACCAGCGTGGCTGTACTGCTGACGCTCCCGGCCTATTATTACTCTGCTCTGGCGCTGCTCAAACGGTATGGCCTGCGCAACCGGGCCGCATGGCTCAAGGTGGCGGCATCGCTCGGCGCATGCATGTTCTGCCTCATCGCCTTTTCCGGCGCTGAAAAAAGCGCCCTGTCCGGCGCTGTCATTGTCATGCTGGGCGCGTTCATTTTCTATGTGGGCAAACCACGCCCCTCCCGCCAGGGGTAGCGTAAAAAAGGCCTTCTCCGGTTCAGGGGAAGGCCTTTTTTGTTTCTGCCGATATCTGGTCAGCCTCAGGGCTTGAGCATGCGCATGGAATCAGCCCGTCCGGCCACCACAAGAGAGTCGCCCTTGTGCAGAACTGTTGTGGCGGGCGGCACAAAGACAAAGGCGTTTTTTCCCGCAGGACGTATGCCCATGACCATGACATTGAACTGCTGTATCAAATTCAATTCAATAAGGGTTTTCCCGTCCCACGCATCCACGCGCAGCTCCTGAATGGCAATGCCGCCGTACTTGGGGATAAGGTCGAGCATGCCGGGGTGGGTCAACTGGTGGGCCGCCATGACGGCAGCTTCAGTTTCTGGCACCATGGCGCGGGTGACGTGCAGGCGTTGCAGAATTTTTTTGTGTTCTTCGTTGGAAGCTTTGACCCATATCTTGGGGCCGTTCAACTCCTGCACGTTGAGGGTGATGCTCAACGACTGCTCCACGCTTTCCCCAACGCTGATCACCACCCAGTCCAGATCCTGCACGTGCAGCGACCGCAACACGGCAATATTGGTAGCGTCGGCCTTGTATACGGTATCCAGCGCTTCTTCCGCCCTTTGCACCCTGGCCTCGGACATATCAATGCCAAGCACCGTATGCCCCAGCGACACAAGGGTGGACGCCATGCGCAGGCCAAACTTGCCTAGGCCGATAACGCCGATTTCCAGTTTCTTTTCCGCCATAATTACCTCTCTGACCGTCAGGCCATGACCGGACAAGCCCGCCTACCCTATGGGAAGCTGGGCTTCTGCCACGCTGTAGGCCTTTTTTGACCGCAAGCTCTGCACCGCCATGAGCAGGCTCAAAATGCCCACCCGGCCCGCAAACATGCTGAAAATTATGATTCCCTTGCCCGCAGAACTTAAATCCTGCGTCAGATTGACGGAAAGCCCCACGGTGCCGAGCGCCGAAACTTCTTCAAACAGCAAGCGCAAAAAGGGCGCGGCCTGCGTGCCTGCTCCGGCAATAACGTCGCCTTCCGTGATGGCAAGCAGAAAGACAGAAATCCCCACCAACATGGAGTAGGCAAAAAACAGGGTCAGCGCCCGACTGACGTTCTCTGCCGCCACACCCCGCCCTTCCAGCACAATCTGGCTGTCGCCCCTGAACTGGGCGGCAATGTAGCCCGCAAGCACGCGAAAGGTCACAACCTTGATGCCGCCTGCACACGACCCTGGGCCGCCGCCGATAAACATCAGGGCTATCAACACCAGCAGGGTGGCATCGCCCAGCACGGCGAGATCAATGGAGCTGAAGCCTGCGGTACGCGCCACCACCGAGTGAAAGAACATGGTGATGGCAAGGTCGGCGCATCCATCCACGGTTCTCGGCACGCTTCCCCGCCAGAACTCGATGGCGAACATGACCACCCAGCCGAGAACAATAATCAAGAGGCTTGTTTTGACCACCAGCCGGCTGAAACGGCTGAGACGGCGCACAGGCGCGCCCATGCGACCTCCTGTGCAGATGCCCAGGAATTCCCGCAGTACGCCAAACCCTATGCCGCCCAGAATAACACTGGACGCAATAACGGCATTAACGACCACGTCGTCCCGAAAAAGAGCCAGGTTGGTTGTGCTCAAGGCAAAGCCTGCATTGCAGAAGGCTGAAACAGCATGAAACACGGCACTGAATGGATAGAAAAATACAGGGTCGTGCAGCCAGAGCAGCAAGGCGGCCACAGCCTCAATGCCAAAAACCAGCCCGAGCACCTGCCGCAAAAAGGCGGCAAGGCTGAAATCTCCCCACAATAAGGCCTGACTCACGGCCTCGCGGCTGTTGAAGGGTACGTTATTGCGCCACAACAGAAAGATGATGCTTGTGTAGGTCATGACCCCCAGCCCGCCGGTCTGGATGAGGCACAGCAGCACCCCCTTACCGAAAGGACTGAGCACCTCGCTTATGTCCAGCGGCGAAAGGCCGGTAACGCAGACAGCCGAAGTTGCGAGAAAACAGGCGTCTATGGGGCTGATGCTCTGGCCCTTGGCCCAGCTTGCAGGCAGGCCGAGCAGTACTGACCCCGCAAGGATAACCGCAAGGAATGACAACACCGGCCAGGTGAAGGGACTCAAAAAACGTTTTCTTGCCATAGCTCGTCTATGCCAGCCGGAGCAGGTAAATGCAAGGCATTGCAGGGCGGGCTTTACAGCGGGTGACATACAGAGTATTCATATAACCAGTGCTAGGGGAGCCGCGGATCGCAAGGTTTGGCGGCTGAGAGTGGGATAAACCCAGACCCTATGAACCTGACGCAGTTCGCACTGCCGTAGGGAAGCCGCGGCCACGACGCTGTTCCGCTGCTTGTGGCTTTTTTTGCGCCCTGCGTCGCAACCCGCGAGGCACAACCATGTCTGCATCTTTTCGTTCGCAGAATTCCGCTCTGAGCGGCCTGCTGGACAAACACCTCACCACTCTGGCCGAGGAAGAACAACTCGCCCCGGAATCCATTGTTGAAGCCATCGAGGCGGGTACAATGGTGCTGCTGGGCAACCCCGCGCATCCCAACCTCAAGCCCATTCTTGTGGGCCAGCCCTCGCGCATCAAGGTGAACGCCAACATCGGCACTTCGCCCTTGTGCAACTGCCCCGCTACGGAAGAACGCAAAATCAAGGCTGCCCTTGATGCCGGAGCCGACACCGTGATGGATCTTTCCATCGCGGGCGACCTTGACGCCCTGCGCCTTGGCATGCTCAAGGCCTGCCCCCTGCCGCTCGGCACCGTGCCGCTCTATGCCGTGGGCCAGCAGATTCTGGACGCGGAGCTGGATATCGCCACCATGCAGCCCGATGCGCTGTTTGCCGAAATCGCCAAGCAGGCCGAGCAGGGTGTGGACTTCATCACCGTGCACTGCGGCCTTTCCAAGCGCGGCGCTGAAATGGCAGTCAAGAACAACCGAGTGCTGGGCATTGTTTCGCGTGGCGGCTCCATGCTCGCCCGCTGGATGCTTGAGAACAACCGTGAAAATCCGCTGCTGGAATACTATGACCGCCTGCTGGACATCTGCCGCCCCTACAACGTCACCCTTTCGCTGGGCGACGGCCTGCGCCCCGGCGCGGGCGTGGACGCGGGCGATGCCGCCCAGTGGGAAGAAGTCATCAACCTGGGCCAGCTTGCCAAATACGCCCTTGAACGCGGCGTGCAATGCATGATCGAAGGCCCCGGCCACGTGCCGCTCAATCAGGTGCGCACCCAGATTCAGGGCATCAAGCGCCTGACCAACAATGCCCCCCTGTACGTGCTCGGCCCCCTGTGCTGCGACAGCGCCCCCGGTTATGACCACATTGCCGGAGCCATCGGCGGCGCCATGGGCGTCGAGGCTGGCGTGGACTTTCTGTGCTACCTCACCCCTGCCGAACACCTCACCCTGCCTGACGAGGCGGACGTGCGCGCAGGTGTGATGGCCTCACGCGTGGCCGCCCATGTGGGCGAAGTGGCTCTTGGCCGCCCCGCCGCCGTTGCCCGCGAGGCTGCCATGAACGCCGCCCGCAAGGCTCTGGATTGGGAAGCCATGTCCAAGGCAGCTCTTGACCCGCAGATGCTCGAAAAACGCCGCGAAGACCACAAGACAGAAGAAGTCTGCGCCATGTGCGGCAAGTTCTGCTCCGTCAAGATGCTGCGCGGGCATTAAGAACGACCTGAGACGCACGCTTATGGCGGGCAAAAGCCTGTCTGCGCGCATTTCGCGGCAAGGATTTTCAAAAAATCATTGCCAAACAGGTTCCCTGAGTTACGGTAAGTAGGCTCCCTTGCGGGAGCCTACTTTTTTTGCCTCCGTGTGCCGCATGTGGCTACATGCCATAAATCCTGATGGCGGCTCCGCATACAGCGGAATGCTCCCTCCCTCAAAGTACTGAGCACGTTGTGCAGCGCCGTTTTGTATGCCGCCGCCTGCTTCTCCCGCTTGTCAAATTTGCGTGAAAAAATGTTTGTGCACTCAAAGAGCTTTACTATCTGCCTGAAAGTTTTTATAAACATCCCATGTGAAAAAAATAACAAAATTTCAATCAACCCGCCTTCGCGGCGGATACGTGCCATAGCACTCTGGAGGATCATATGTGGGATCAAGCTGCCGATTACAAAAATGTGCGGGAAATTCGGGTCAAGACAACTACCTATCTGGGCGTTGGAGCTATTAATAAAATAGACGATATCCTCGCACAGCTTAAGAGCGAGGGCATCACGTCCATACTCTGCGTTTGCGGCGGGCGTTCATACAAAATCACCGGCGCTTGGGACAAAGTTGAAGCCGCAGCCCAAAAGCACGGCGTCACGCTGGCGCTCTACAACCGCGTCACCCCCAACCCCACCACTGACAGCGTGGACGAAGCCGCAGCCCTGGGCCGTTCTGTCAATGCGGGCGCAGTGCTGGCCATAGGCGGCGGCAGCCCCATCGACTGCGGCAAGAGCGCCGCCATCCTGCTGGCAAACCCCGGCAAGACGGGCGATGATTTGTACTGCTACCGCTTTACGCCGCAAGTGGCACTGCCCATCATCGCCATCAACCTCACCCACGGCACCGGCAGCGAAGTGAACCGCTTTGCCGTTGCAACTGTGACCAAGCTGAACTACAAGCCCGCCATTGCTTACGATTGCATATACCCCCGCTTTGCCATTGACGACCCCGCGCTCATGACCGGGCTTTCGCCCGACCAGACGCGTTATGTGTCCATTGACGCCGTCAATCATGTGGTGGAAGCCGCCACCACCACTGTCACCAACCCCTTTGCCATTTCGCTTGCGGCAGAGACCATCCGGCTTGTCCACCAGTGGCTGCCCGCCGCCCTTGCCGACCCCGGCGACCTCAAGGCCCGCTACCAGCTGTGCTACGCCGCCATGCAGGCAGGCGTGGCTTTTGATAACGGTCTGCTGCACTTCACGCATGCGCTTGAGCACCCCCTGAGCGCCGTCAGCCCCGACCTGTCGCACGGCCTTGGCCTTGCCGTTCTGCTGCCCGCAGTCATTCTGGAATGCTACCCCGCCAGGCCCGATGTGCTGGCGCACATTCTCGCGCCCCTGGCCCCCGGCCTCGAGGGCCTGCCGGAAGAAGCCCCGCAGGCCGCCAAGGCTGTGGAGCAGTGGCTTGCCAGTGTGGGCGTGCCGCAGAAGCTTGAAGACATCGGCGTGACCGCCGCTGACGTGGACAAGTTCTGTGATCTGGTGGAACAGACTCCTTCGCTGGGTCTGCTGATTTCCGTTGCGCCAGTGGAAGGCACGAGGGAGCGCGTGGCGCGCATCTATAACAATTCTCTCAAGCCCATGGGTTAGAAAGGATCGCCATTGCCAACGCCTATTGCGTTGCAATTGAAAGAGGTCAGCGCGTGAGCGCTGGCCTCTTTTTTGGGGTGCCTGCGCGGTCGTGCGGTTTCGCCTCCCGCGTGGTGTTGTGAGTATTTGCTGCCCTGCGGGCACTCTATTTCGCCCCCCGGCGGAGTTTGGGACGCCTGCGCGGCGCGCGGCAAGGTGGGGCCGGTTATGGGGCTACGCCCCCTTCTCGGCCCCCCTTGCATCCCCCCCGAAGCACCCCCATAAGAAGGGCTTTCAACTTCCTTAACGTGGCGAGGGCAACGAGTCTCTTGCTGCGGGAGCTTCCCTCGCTCGCCACGCTCGCTCAGGAGATCTCCCTCCGCGCCGCGTTAATGCCAGAGGACGCTTTCGCTTCGATCAATATCCGCATTCAGCCAAGTGCCACTGGTTAAATTGCTCGTTTCGGGTTTGCATTTGTACTTTTCTCAGTAACACTAAACATTCTAAAATCACCACAAGTTACTTGTAACGACACCAACTCCCGTTCAGCCATGACCAGACAGGAAATTTGCGAGTCAAAAAATATATTCACCACCAGGAGCTGGTCGTTGTGTTGCCTTCCTTAAACTCGCCGGAGCGAATGCGAAGGCGATGGCTGGTGTTGGGCGAATTTGCAAAATACGCATTTTGTGGCCTGAAAAGGAAGCGCCGGAATTTTGAGCGCAGCGTACTCAAGTACGTGAGCATCAAAATCCCGGCGCTGACGCATTCAGGGCGCAAAAGTCGGGTTTGCGTAAATCAGCCTGACAGGCTCACCCACACTACCACTCCCTTATTTGTTTTTTTATTCTACCTAAGGCTGGCTAATTTCTGCCCTGCGGGCACGGGATTCCGCCCTCCGGCGGAGTTTGGGACGCCTCCCGGCGTGGGGCAAAGCCCACACGTCAAAAGAGGCCAACACTTGCGTGCTGGCCTCTTTTAGCGGGATTGCCTGAGGAGGGCATTGGAGGAAGGGAAAGGCGTTGCGTCTGCGTGTGGAAAATATCTGCCTAAATCTTGCCTACAAGATCAAGACCGGGCTTAAGGGTGGCGCTTCCGGGCTTCCAGCGGGCAGGGCAAACCTGATCGCCGTGCTCGGCCACAAACTGCGCGGCTTCCAGTTTGCGCAGCAATTCTTCAACATTGCGGCCAATGGGCGTATCGTGGATTTCATAGGCCTTGATGACGCCATCAGGATTTACCAGAAAACTGCCGCGCAAGGCCTGCCCCGCGCCTTCAATCATCACGCCGAACGCGTTGGAGAGGGCTCCGGCGCAGTCTGCCAGCATGGGGTAGCGAATCTTGGCGATACTTGGCGAGGCATCGGCCCAGGCTTTGTGCACAAAGGCACTGTCGGTGGAAACGGAATAGACTTCGCAATTGAGCTTTTTGAACTGCTCGTAATTGTCTGCCAGGTCTTCCAGCTCCGTGGGGCACACAAAGGTAAAGTCTGCGGGATAGAAAAAGAATATGGACCAGTGACCCTTGATATCTGCTTCGGTAACCGTTTTCAGCTCGCCACCGTGAAAGGCCTTCACGTTGAAAGGTTCAACCGCTTTATTGATGAGATTCCCCATGATTGTATCCTTATGGCGAAGCGTGACGCTCCGGCAGAGGTTGCTGCAACTTTGTTTTGAAAACAGTATTCAATCCTATTTAGTCTGTCAAGAAATTACGGCTGAAAAATCTCTTTTTTTTCGCACACGCCCTTGCTCTCCACGCGCCACAACCATACCATAGCTTGAAGGGCAGCAAAACAGCAGACAACCGCCTTTCAGGCGCTGCATTGCTTTTTGCCATTTTTTAGGCCAAAAGGTACCCTACATGCTGGCGACTGCAAGCCCTGGCCGCATCGACAGTTTTAACAAACGCACACTTGTTATTCGGGGGTGGGCATATATATGACAACGCAACAAAACAATGCCGGTCTTTCGGAATTTCTGGATTTCATGAGCCGCAAAGGCCTGAACACCACATCCCAGCGCCGCATCATAGCTGAGGCTTTTTTTGAATTGCCTGGGCACCACTCGCTTGAAGAATTTTATCAGCACGTGATCAAGCGTGATTCCGGCATCGGTCAGACCACCGTGTACCGCACGCTCAAGCTGCTTTGCGATGCTGGCCTGGCCATGGAAATCCATTTCAGCGACGGCATCACCCGCTACGAAATCGCCAAGCCGGACAGCCATCACGACCACCTTGTCTGCCTTGACTGCGGCAAGATTGTGGAAATCTGCGATCCGCGCATTGAAAAACTCCAGCGCGAAATGGCCGAAAAATACGGCTTCAAACTGCGTGGCCATGTCCATAACCTCTACGGCATCTGCAAGGATTGCCGCGACAAAGCCGCCAAGGACGACTAAGCCTCACAGTTTTGAGCTTAATCGACTATTTCGGGCTGCCCTTGGGCAGCCTTTTTTATTTCTCTGTGAATAGGGGTAAGCTTTCCGCACAAGACAAATATTTTTTTGGCCCATCCAAATGAAGTTGACATTCATTTTCTACGAGAGCAGACTACGTGCACATCCTCCATGTGCCGCAAGGGATTCTGGGGAAAACAAGAGGTGAAGACATGGATATTCAACTGATTATCGTCATATTGTGCATAATTGCGGCTGCATATTACTTTGGCCGCAGGGTTTATACGGCGGTCAGCAAGGGCAAATGCGGCTGTTGCGATGGCGGCTGCGGCGATGGCAAAAAAAACTCCTGCGGCTGCACTCCTAACGATGCCGAGGCGCAACGTCTTGAAAGCAAAAGACTGAAATTTGACCCCAAAAAATAGAGAGCAAGGCCAAGACTCCCGGTCCCATAAGCCCCCTCCTCCGGTTCGTCATGTTGGCAGAGTGCGAACCGGCTCAGCCCCGGCCCTGGCCTGTACCATGTGCCGGGGCTTTTTTCATGCTGCCCAACGAGACCGCAAAAAGTCACCACCTCATCGGCAGTGGCGCTACTGTGCAACCCCCGCCTGCTCCAATGTTTTGCGGCCTTTCAGCGTCAGGGCTATACAGGCAGCGACAAAGGGCAGACAGATCAGCATATTGATGGCAAGGGCAAGACCTGCATACTGGATGACAAGCCCAACAAGGCCAACGCCAAGTCCACCAATGCCGATGCCAAACCCCAGTGAAAATCCTGATGCCATTGCGGCCTGCCGGAAAAGCAGCTCTTGCGCCAGCACCACAATGGGCGAGAAGGACGAAAGAAGCGTCGCCCCGGCCAGGGCAAACACTACAGGTTGCAGGCCTGCGCCAACATGCAGAAAGAGGTAGAAAAAAATGGGAGAGAGGGCCAGGGACAAGAAAATAACAATGGTTTTACCAAACCTGTCTGAAAGATAACCACCCGCTATGCCGCCTGCTGCGCCAGAAAGCAGCAGAATAAACAGCAAGTGGGAGCAGACGGACAAGCTCATGCCCTGCTGTTGCAGGTACAGAGGAAGAAAGGCCACAAGGCCGGAATAGGTCAGCGTACGGACGGCAATAATCAGCACCAGCTTGCTCAGCTCTTTCCAAGCGGGGCGCAGGGCCTCCATCATCGGCACTGTTTCTGCCTGCGATCTTGCGGGCGTTTTCTGAGCCTTGAAGGCCAATAATACGGTAACAATAATGCCCGGCACCACAAAGTAGGGCGTGACGCTCAGGCCAAACCGTTCCACCAGCGGGATGACAAACAGGGGCGTCAGCGCCCAGCCAAGATTCCCCGAAGCCCCAAAAACAGCCTGATACATTCCCTTTTTCTGCCCGCTCGCTGCGCTAACCATAGCCGATGCCTGCGGATGAAAAGCCGCAGCTCCAAGACCGGAAAGGGCCGCAAGTGCAATCAGCATGGTAGAGCTGTGGGTCAGACCTATGCAGCTCAGCAGTATCGCCAGCCAGGCCGTGCCTACATATATCATCCAGCTCTGGTTTTTTCTGTCCACCATATAGCCAATAAGCGGCTGAGAAAGCGATGAGGTAATGGTAAAGGCGGAAATGGCAAACGAAACCTCTCCAATACCAAAGCCAGCCGCAATGAGAAATGGCGTAAGTATAGGAATAATATTCATATACCAGTCATTCAACATATGCGCGAACGATATGGAATACACAACGTCTTTTTTGACTGTTGCAGAATTCATTATAGCATTCTCCATTATTCATCTTTCTCGCAATTTGTGTAAATCTGTTCATAGCCGCGTTCAACAAATGCGTTAATATCCATGAGAAAACGCAGTATTATTGCCTGCTCGTCTTCATCATATTTATTTACGATGCAGACTTTTTCGCCAAATGTTCTGTCATGGTTAATTTTATGGGCTTCAAATATTTTTTTTCCGCCTTCCGCAACCCTGAAATAGATATTTTTGTTGTTTTCCGGCTCCTGATAACTTTCGATAAGATTTTTTTTCAGCAGTTTTTTGCATATCTTGCTTATGGCCCCACGCGTCATGCCCATTTCGTTAGAAACCTTTGTCACATTGGCATGATCAAGAGTTCCTATCCAATGGATGCAATGAACCTCCGTGAGGTTCAGGTCATCAAAAAAGTCTTCTCTCCCATGCCTGAAGGCATCGGCATGTTCAGAAATTTTGATGAGCTCGGCTACAATCCTTTGTGGCTGCTTCATGGCCGCTCCTTTTTGTTGACATGGAAACAATCGTGAAAAATTGTTTCCATGTCAACAAAAAAATCCGCACGAGCACACGGACCGGCTATTCAGTCACTCTCAGGATGGCTGACATAAATCAGCACCGCCCCTTCAAGGGGCGGTTTGATTAGGCCCTATAAGGGCCTGTTACTCGA
>NZ_JAETXJ010000017.1 GCF_022508225.1 Desulfovibrio sp. UIB00
AAAAAAAACTATGTTGCGAGCAACGGAGCCCTCAAGCTTTCCGTACGGTTTTTCTACGTGGTAGAAGCCGGGAAGCTTCGGCGTAGGGCTGTTCTTGTGTTATATATTCCGTTTCTTGCCATGGAGTTTAACAAAACAATGTATCTGCCCATGAATGGGAATTGCGATGCGTAAAGCAATGAACGCTGTTTTGCAATTGCCATGTTTTCACAAAACTTTCCAGGGGGAAATATGATGAAATATTTGTGCGTAGTTCTGTTGGTCCTGTGTACCACTGCTATTTGCGCTTGTTCTAAGGGCGAAGAAAAGAAGCAGGATAATATTGCTTACCCACAGCATGAACCTATTGAGCTCGATGGAAACCAGAAGAAAGGGCCGAAACTGTCGCCAGAGGCACGGAAAATTCTTGAACAGGATAAGGCGATACAAAAGAAGGCACATTCAAAGCCTCATGTCTCCGATAAAGAACTGTTGGGTAACATCCCGCAGCCTAAATTTTAGGAGGATGCCTGTATGAAAATTTCCAAAAAAAGTTTTTCCGCTTGCATAAAGCGTAACTTTACACTGCCGGATTTTCGACTGCTCTTTAATCGCCTTGTCGGGGTCCCGGATGACTTTCGTTGGAGCTTGAAAGGACTGCCAAAAGAGCGAATCCGGGGGTGGTATCTTCTCCTTCTCTCCTGCGCGCTTTGGGTGTGTGTGTCCCTGGTTAAGCCATCGTGGGGCTTTTGGGCTACAATCCCTCTGGTGCTGGTCCTCTGGCACGTTGGAAGCATATGCAGCACACCTCTCACCACGACTACCACGGACCAAGAGGAGGAGCCCAAATGAAGATCAAGCACCTTCTGATCCTCTGTACATTGGCGTTTCTTCTCTATGCGACAGTTGCAATGGCGCAACAAGGGCTCGACGATTCAAATGTTACAGTTAATGAAGAAGTTAACAAGGCTGTATCAATGCTTGATACTCCTGTTGCTGGTGTCGGATTTTCTCTTATCAGTACATATGTTAGCCTTATGTCAGCAATTTCAGCGGCGACAACTGGCATTGGAAGCTCTTTTACGGCGTCGTTTCGCGGGCTGGCGACGTCTCTTGTAGTATTATATATTACAGTAATCGGGATACTCTGTTTTAGAGGGTATTTCCCGAATGTAAAACAAGAAGTTGTAACACTGTTTCTTTTAATGTTTGTGACCCAGATAGTCTTTAACCCTGGAAATTATCAAGATTGGATTGCAGGTCCAATTCTTGAAACAATAAAAAGTGTCGGCGATTTCTTTGTCACAAAATCGACAGGCGGGCTGAGCGGTTCAATGCTTCAGGTTCTTGGCGACGGTATGGATAAGATTATGGCCGTATGTGTGAAAATTAATAATGCGGCAGAAATTTTGAGCCCAAAACTATTAATATCCGGAGTTATAGCCGAAATCGCACTTACGTTGACGTATGTTGCGGTTATCATCGTCTTCCTGTTGATAAACGTAACAATGTGGTTTGGAATATATTTGTTGAACGTGTTCGGTGCAATATGCCTGTACTTCGCAATTTTTCCTGTTACACGGCATATCTTCTTTGCGTGGCTCAGGGCCATAATCAATTATGGGCTAGTAATAGTGTTTGTCTCTCTTATATTGGGCGTGTGTTTAAAGGTAATGACTCCTCGTCTAGATATTCTTGCTGTCATGGATTTTGGAACAGTGAACCCGCTCTTAAACTCCGCAACGTTTATTGTCATCGCAATAAATGTGCTATGCTGGTGCATGTTGCTCAAAGCCCCAGATTTTGCGGCGGCACTTACCGGTGGAAGCGCAGGCAATACCGCTGGAATTGCAGGCGTCGTGAGCATGACAGGAGGAGCCGCCTACGGTGGGGCAAAAAGCCTGATCCGTAACCGATTCAGCGCCGGAGGCGGCGGGGCGGCCCCTGGCGGGGGGAACATTGGGGCCGCCGCTCGGAGTCTTGGACGTGGGGTACGCTCGGCAAGCGCACGGCGAGGGATTGAGTAGGTGACACGCGGAAAAATGGCTGCGCCACGGGGGGAAACGCCCTTGCCACGGGGGAAAAGGCCCTTGCCACACAAAAAAACGGCCATGCCACAAAAACGAAAAGTTGGGAAAGGCGGACGTCAGCGAGGTATGGCGGGGAGGGGTGAGCTTGGCAACCAGGCCGAAAAAGGCCTGATGCGGATAGATAGACAATCTCCCCAAACGCACGGTAGAAGCTGAAAGACGACAAAATATGAGGGCCGGGGGGTGCCACCCCCGGCCCTAGAAACCCCGCCAGAGGCGGGCGGTCAAAGGAGAGTACCCTATGACCAAGCATAAGCCTACGCATCTCGAATCCGCCGAGCAAGCCCCCACCACCGAGGCCCCGAACGATTGGCGGGCTTCTGCCCAACGCATTGAGGCTCTTCGGGCCAGCCTCCCCAAGTCGGAGCCAGAGCCGGAACAGGCGACCTTGCCCGGTGTCACCGTGCCCAGGACGCCCGGAGACACGGCCCCCATGAACAACGACCTTGCCAGGACGCCGCTTTTCGCGCCCATCAAGCGCGGCCGGCGGAAAATGCTGGACAAGGCCCCGCTCCCCGGTCCTGCCGGGAACCGGGCGGCTTGTGTTTCCGGCAAGCAACTGGACATGGCCGACCAGGACGTTTTTCTCTGCGGCTTGAAGCAGGCCGCAGAGGTCGGCCCGGACCAGCCCGTAACCGTTTTGCTTGGCGAATTTCTTACAAGCCTAGGCTGGAACAGCCGGAGTGACGCGGCTTACCGCTGGCTCAAGGGGTCCTTTGAACGTCTCGCCACCTGCCGCCTCTTTTTTGAGACGGAAGAGCGCATGTTGAGCCTTCCTCTGCTCGGTCCCTTGGAGTTCGACAAGCGAGAAAAGACGTGGACTTTTACGATTCCAGAAAAGACCATGGCCCTTTTCCTGGGCCAGTCCTACGGCTTTGTTGACCTGGCCAAGCGCCGGGCCTTGGGCAAGCGCGTTGACCTGGCTAAGTGGGTTCAGAGCTATGCCGCCAGCCACGCCCCCGGCCAACACTCCGTGAGTCTGGAAAATCTGCACAAATGGAGCGGCTACGAAGGCCGGATGCGTGACTTTCGGACCTCCTTGGCGGAAGCCCTGGACGAGTTGCGCCGCGTGGGCGTCCTCACGTCTTGGGAGTTCGCAGAGCGCAAAAAAATAGTGTGCTGGTACAGGTAGATGTATGCAAAAGCGCGGTGTCGTTGCGACGGCTAATCGCAATGACACCGCGCTTTGTCGCAATGACACCGCGCTTTGTCGCAATGACACCGCGCTTTGTCGCAATGACACCGCGCCACCAGTCCGCAAACCGTTGGGACGCAACGGTTCCCAGCCCTCTCTTCTCTTAACCAAGAATTAAAGACAGAAATCCAGCGCCCGCGCGCGCGCGTTGATCCTCCCCCCCTTTTCATCCCCCCCCTCTCCCCCCGCTGCTTCGCAGCAACCCCCCTCCGGGGGGTGTGTGGCCTTCGGCCAGAAAGAAAGGCGGTGGCCCCCCACAGATGCGCCCTCCGGGCGCGGGGGCCAGACCCCCAAGAACTCCACCCAAGCGCTCCGGCCCCTGGCCGATACTTCACCAGGTACAACCCTTGTCCTAAAATCCGCCGTGGGGGGTGAAAAGGCAAAACAGCCGCCCCGCGCCCTTTGGGCGCTATTCTGGGGCTCTGCCCCAGCCCCCGGAAAGGCGTGGGGAAAACGCTAGGAGGCACCTAGACGGCACGAAGTGGTTTTTTGTGGGAGTCCACCAAAGAAAAACGCCAGGAGGCCGTAAAAGCCATCCTGGCGAGTTCTCGGCATAAGCCCCAAGGGCTAGCCGTAAAACGGATTTTTATCGAAGTACCCCACGTAGTCAGGGTCAAACAGGTAGTTCAGCCGTGCAAGTTGGTGGGGAGGCTGGCCCTGGACGAACACAATCGGCCACTCTGGGGAAAGTCGCATGACTTCATCCGGGGTCATCAGGTCGCGCGCAGCAATGTGTTGCGACGTAGAAATAGAGCCTCCCTTTGCATTGTACCCTATATTACGGCTTTCACTCACGGTGCTATACACGATTGTTTGCTTTCCAAGGCTATCAGAAATGTATTTTGCCGTATCGTAATCCGTTGTTCCAAAGAACTGCCGCGCCGAATTTGCAAGAAATGTTTGCCATTTCTTATAAACGCCCTTGAGCTGCGAGAGGTCTTGCACGAATAGCCAGAAGGCCGCGCCGTAGCCCGACACCAGCGAGATAGCATTTTCAATCAAGGCCATGTGCCCAAGTTGGGCGAATTCATCCAGCATAAACAGCACCTTGTGCTGCGGCTGAATCTGGGTACGGGTAATTCCGGTAAGGGCCAGGCCGAAGAAGCCCCGGACGAAAGAGCGATACGGCACTAAGCGATCTGGGGGCATGACGAGGTAAACGGTCATGGGCGCAGCCTTGAGCTCGGCCAGCTTGAAGTCAGAGGCCGAGAGCGCCAGGGCAATACGAGGATCATCAAGCCAGGCCGTATGTCGGAGCGCCGCAGACAGGACGCCGGAGCGGTCCTTTTCCGCCTTGGCCATGAACGTGTTTGCGGCCCTGGCGATGACCCCAAAGCCCGCCTTGCTCTCGCTCATTGAGGCCAGAACCCCGTCAAATTCGATTTCCGGCAGCGTCAGGGCTTCCCGCACGGTGCCCATGTGCCGCTGATCTTCCGGCAGGGTCGCCGCGTAGAGAATGAGGCCCTGCAAGAGATTTGAGGCGGCATCGTCCCAATAGGGATCAGCATTTTCCGCACTCCGCACAACGACCAGGTCGGCCAAGGTGGCCGAATCGGCCACGCAATCAGGGCTGGCCGGGTCGATCATGTCCAGCCAGTTAAAGCGGGCCGTCTGGCCCCCGGTGAGGCCGAAGGGGTCCACCAGGTAGACCGCCTGGCCCAATTCCCGCCGCCGCCTGGCCGTGACGGCGTAATTCTCGCCCTTGATGTCGAGGCAGAGCACAGAGCCCGGATATTCCAGCAGGGCCGGGATAATCGCGCCAATGCCCTTGCCGGAACGGGTCGGGGCCACGGTGAGGACGTGGCCCTTATGCCGGAAGTGCCGGGCCACCTTGGGGGAGGAATAGAAAAGGCCCAGGGAAACGCCCTCGTTCCCCAGGTTTCCGCCCTGCTTTGCGTGTTCTTCCGAAGCCCATTGCGCCGAACCGAGTTTATCCGAATGCGGAGATTCCCGCGAGATAAGCCGTGCACCGAGCGCAGTTCTTTTAAAGACGCTGTAGATAACTGCAATAATAAAGATTAACAGCAAAATTTTAATGTAAGATGGTGCGTTAAATGTTAACATATGGTCTGGAAGCATTTTGCTAATCGACGACATAATAAGATCAAACAAAAGTAAAATAATAGCGATAACAGCGCCAGCATTTGAGTTATAGCGACGTATGCTAAACCGCCATGAAAAAATAAAAAACAAAACAAAAAAAATTATACTTGATAGCTTTGGCATACACTATCTCTCTATTTCTTTAGCAATGCGTTCACGTTGTATGCGGTCGCTTTCGTTCTCGCTGAGCGCTGTATAGACAGCCGCAAGATATGCCAAAAGCCCCGCCCCTTGGAGTCCAAGACGCTGGCCGTTGCGGGCTTCCAAAAGCCTTTGAATGGCCTTGTGTGCTTTGGCAAAACGCTTGGAGTCGTGAAGCGCCCCCGACAAGGCTTTGACGTAGCGTCCAACGTCCGGCGCGGGCACACCGAGATCATGGAGCAGCCCGGCCAGTTCTCCAAGGTCTTCCGGCATCATTCCACGGCCACCCACTCCACGACAATTTCCGGGGTCTTCTCAAATTTCTGCCCCGCGTAAATGGTGAATTGTTGCCGTGCGGCGCGCTCGGTTGAAGGCTTGGGACGCGTTCCATTGTTCACGGCATTTTGTATGGCCTCTATCGCGTTCCCAAGCGCCTCTTGGCTGTCCTTCCCGGCGACTCCGAGTGTGGGGAAATCTGGCGACCATGCGCCAGTGCGTGAGCCTTCCATGTAAATGCAGACTGGATACCTTACCTCGGCACTTTCAGAAGGAACATTTTCAGCATCATCCGTGGCGCTTTCATCGTCCGCGTTCTCCGCCGTTTCTTCATGGGAAACTTCAAGAGGAGCAAGGTTGAAAAGTTCCCGATCATCCTTGCGGGTAAGGCGCTTGTTCAAAAGGCCGTCCAGCCATGCCTTGATGTCGGCATTCTTTTTCACTGCTTCCAGCACCAGGGAACCAACAAGCACCTTGCGGCGGGTATCGTCCTTTCGGACTTGCTTTGCCTCACGCGCTCGGAGTGCCTGAATTTTGGCGTCCAGCTTGGCCTTTCGCTCCATGAGCTTTTGCAAATTCTCTGCTTTAGGCATTTCGGACCTCCGAAGAGATAAGATTTAAACCGCTGATGGATTTCAAGACGTGCCGCCGATATACAGCCCTTGACAGGAAAAGGCAAGGGTGCGAAGAGGGAGGCACGGAAACCCGAAGGGCGCACTTACGCAAACTTCGTTTGCAGTGCGGCGGGGAAGCCCCGCAACAGCAGGAAGAGTAAGGCGAAAGAGAATGGCCGTATACCACTTGAGCATGAGCAAGATTCAGCGAAGCGCCGGGCGTTCAGCCGTGGCAGCTGCGGCCTATCGCGCATCTGAAATGTATACGGATGAAAGGACCGGAGAACACCACGACTATACGCGCAAGCGCGGCGTTGAAAATTCCGAAATCTTCGCCCCGAAAGATGCCCCGGAATGGGCGCATAACCGTGGGAGGCTTTGGAACGAAGCCGAGGCTGCGGAAACTCGGAAAAATTCCGTGACAGCACGCGAAATAGTTTTGGGTTTACCTCATGAGCTACCGGCGAACGAACGCCGAGAGCTTGCGAACGAATTTGCCCGGCACTTAGTGGAGCGCTACAAGGTCGCTGTTGACGTGAATATCCATGCGCCGAGTAAGGATGGAGACGGGCGAAATCATCACGCCCATTTGCTCTTTTCGACGCGGCAGATTTTGGCGGATGGGTTCGGCAGCAAGACGCGCGAGCTTGACGACAAAAAGAGCGGTCCAGCAGAGCTAGAGCACCTTCGGGCGGAATGGGAACTTTACGCCAATCGCGCCTTGTCCGGGGCGGGGCAAACATCACGCATAGATCACCGGACGCTCACGGAACAGGGCGAGGACCGTTTGCCGACTCGGCACATGGGGCCGACCGCAACCGCGATGGAGCGGCGAGGCGTCCGCACGGAGCGCGGGCGCTGGAACCGGAAAGTTGCCGCGCTGCACAACGCCAGGAAGCGGGCGACGAGGCTTGAACACGAGGGAAGGGCGGCGAAGGCCCACGGGCCGGATTTGATGCAGTCTGCCTTGAACCAGGCGCAAAACGGCGTTCAGCGGGATTTCCAGAAGGGGGCGCGGGCCGTGGAGGATCTTTTGAAGAGCCGCAAGCCAACGGAGCAGCAGAGCACCCCAGGCCAGGCCGTAGAGGGGCGGCGCCATGAAGCCGGGGGGGCTGGGGGGAATCCCCCCAGTATAGCGCCAGAAGGGCGCGGGGCGGCTGTTTCGCAGGGCGAGGCCCTGCCCTCTCGCCGGGGGGTATTTTTTACGCCTAAGACTGTGCAGAGCTTGGATGCCCTGTCGCCGCGTGAAGTCCAGAAGCGTTTTGAGGCCAGAGAGATACGAGCGGACAGAGAAGCCCGGCGCGAGGCATTCCTTGCGAAGCAACCAGGCTGGAAAGACTGGTTTGAAGGGCGCGAGGCGTATAGCCGTGAGCGCCAGGAGTTTTCCAGGGACCGGGCTACGGACCGGATGCTAAAGGCTGCCCGCGAACGTGAGTGGGCGCACCTGGCCCAGGAGCGCGCCGAGTTCGAGGAGCGGCTACGGAACGCATCCCCCTTGGAGCGCGCCAAGTTCAAAATAGGCGTTGGGACGCTGGCCAAGGAAGAGGCGGCGCTTGCAGAGCGCGGGGCCGAGTTTGAGCTACAAGAGCGGCCGTTAGAGAAGCGGCAGGCGGCGGACATGACGCGGCGAGTCGCGCAAATGGTCAAACTCGCCAAGCAAGAGGCTGCAGCTAGGCGGAAGCTCGGCCTGGACGGCAAGACCAAGGCCGAATTTGACCGCGGCCTTGCCGAACATCGGGCCAAGGTTGGGGCCGAGTGGGGGCGTGAGCGCGAAGCATGGGGGCACTATTTTACCGACCGGAACGCCCAGGAAGGGGCCAAGCGCGCCGCCCAGAAGCAGCAACAGGCACAGCAGAAGCGGCAGGAGAGCCCGCTAGAGCGGGTGAAGCGGTTGACCGTTGAGGCGGAAAACTATCCGACTCGCGGCGAACGTGACAAGGCGCGTGCCCAGGTCAAAACATTGTCCGGCCAGCTGAGCCGGGCGGACCAGTACCAGCTAAAGAAGTGGCGCGAGGCCCAGGAGTGCGGACGCGAAAGATAGGGGTTGCGGGCAGCCGGAAAAGTGTGTAGTCATTATCGCTACACAAGGAGGGCTTATGACAGTTCCCGTTCCCACCAGCATACGGCTTGACCCAGAGACTTTGAAGCAGGTTGACGCCATCGCGGCGGCGGAAGGCCGAAGCAGACACTGGATTTTGGTGCAGGCGGTGAAAGACGCCCTAGATGCGCGCGCCGCCTATGCGGCCGCCGTGCAGAAGGGCCTTGATGAAGCCAACGCCGGGCAGTTCGCCACGGACGAAGAAGTGGCCGCCATGTTCGCCAAGTACGGGGCCTAAGATGCGGCTTCGCTGGACGCTTGAGGCGTTGAAAGACTTTGAAGAGATCGTGGGCTATGTTGCCCAGGAAGACAGCCAGGCCGCCCGGGCAATCGCCGTTGCGATCAAGGCGGCGAGTAAGAGCCTAGAAACGCTTCCCAACCGTGGGCGTCCTGGTTTTATTGAAGGAACGAGGGAGCTTATAATTCCGCGTCTGCCCCACTTTTTCGTCTACAGGGTTCACGCAGATCAAGTACAGCTCCTGCGCATTTTGCACCAGGCGCAGAAATGGCCGAGGATTGTTCAATGATGGACAGGCCAGAAAGCACGAGAGAGAGCCGGAAGAGCTGAAAACAGAGGGCCGGGGGGTGCCACCCCCGGCCCTAGAAACCCCGCCAGAGGCGGACGGTCAAAGGAGAGTACCCTATGACCAAACGTATTCGTAAAAAAATTCTCAAAAAAAACTATGTTGCGAGCAACGGAGCCCTCAAGCTTTCCGTACGGTTTTTCTACGTG
>NZ_JAETXJ010000018.1 GCF_022508225.1 Desulfovibrio sp. UIB00
GGAGAAGAACATGGCTTTTATTTCTTCCGGGTACAATCCCGCAAAACCGATGGAAGGCCGTATCAGCGATATTGGCCCCCGCAAATATAATGAATTCTTTCCGCCGGTAATTGCCAGGAACTTTGGCAAATGGCTTTATCACGAGATTCTGGAGCCCGGCGTGCTCGTGCACGTGGCTGAAAGCGGCGAAACCTGCTACACGGTGCGCATTGGCGGCACCCGTACCATGTCCATCACCCACATCCGCGAGCTGTGCGACATCGCCGACAAGTATTGCGGCGGCCATTTGCGCTGGACAACGCGCAGCAACATTGAATTCATGGTGGAAGACAAAGCCACTATGGAAGCACTGCGCGACGACCTGAACAGCCGCAAGTTTGACGGCGGTTCGTTCAAGTTCCCCGTGGGCGGCACTGGCGCTGGCATCAGCAACATGGTGCACACCCAGGGCTGGCTGCACTGCCACACCCCCGCAACCGACGCCTCCGGCCCGGTCAAGGCCGTGATGGACGCCCTTTTTGAAGAGTTTAAAGACATGCGCATGCCCGCCCCGGTGCGTATAGCGCTGGCCTGCTGCATCAACATGTGCGGCGCTGTGCACTGCTCGGACATCGGCCTTGTGGGTATCCACCGCAAGCCTCCCATGGTCGATCATGAATGGGCTGACCAGCTCTGCGAAATCCCGCTGGCTGTTTCCGCCTGCCCCACCGCCGCTGTGCGCCCCACCAAGGTGGAGCATAACGGCAACAAGGTGAACTCCATCGCCATCAAGGAAGACCGCTGCATGTAC
Organism: Desulfovibrio sp. UIB00; assembly: GCF_022508225.1. NCBI lineage: Bacteria > Pseudomonadati > Thermodesulfobacteriota > Desulfovibrionia > Desulfovibrionales > Desulfovibrionaceae > Desulfovibrio > Desulfovibrio sp. UIB00. The sequence continues at coordinate 791 of NZ_JAETXJ010000018.1, forward strand.
TGCGGCAACTGCTACACCATGTGCCCCGCCCTGCCCATTTCGGATGCCGAAGGCGACGGCGTTGCCATCATGGTTGGCGGCAAGGTTTCCAACCGTATCAGCATGCCCAAGTTCTCCAAGGTCGTTGTGGGCTACATCCCCAACGAACCGCCCCGCTGGCCCACACTGACCAAAACCATCAAGCATATTGTGGACGTATACGCGGCTAACGCCAACAAGTACGAACGTCTGGGCGACTGGGCTGAACGCATCGGCTGGGAAACCTTCTTCAAGATGACCGGCCTTGAATTCACCCACCACCTTATCGACGACTTCCGTGATCCCGCCTACTACACGTGGCGTCAGAGCACGCAGTTCAAATTCTAACAGCCTTTGGCCACCCCGCTTTCCTCTGCGGGGTGGCCAGGACAATGAGGTTCCTATGACGCCGGATCAACAAAAAATCGTTGATTTCATCGCTGAGAAAAACAAAACCAAGTTTTACTTCAAAGACTTTCTGGATATTTTCCCTGAAAAAGGCCCCAGAGAGGTAAAAAAAATACTGACTTCAATGGTGCAATGCGAAGTGATGGAATTTTGGTCCTCAGGCAGTACAACCATGTACGGCCTCAAGGGGGCTGGAAAGCAAAGCCAGGCCGAAGGCGAGGGATAGGAAATGCCGTTCCTCCACAGCCCTCAATAACCTCGTCCTGAGCTGATCTGCACTGCAGGCAGATGATGTGAAAGGCGAAGTTTCGGAGCACGCCATTGCCGCCGGAACTTCGCCTTTTTTCATGGGGAACTGCATGAATTAGTCGGCCCCGGAAAAATCCTTTGGTTCGTCAAAAGATATGGATGCCGGGCGGAGCTTATACAGGTCAAACCGTTTGAGCCGGGAAATAAGGGTTGTTGGTTTTATCCCCAACAGGGCCGCAGCGCCCCGGTTGCCGTATATGAGCCAGTTTGTGCGCTCCAGCGCGGCTTTCAGATTGGCTTTTTCCATGTGCCGCATCTGCTTTTCCGTCAAAATCTTTTGCGGGCCGCTGGCAGGCTCGCCGCAGCCTTTTTCCGACAGATCCGCTGGCCCGCAAAGGGCAAGATAGGCCAGGGCCTGCTCCGGCCGCCCGGTGATGACCATTCTTTCAACAAAATTCTGCAATTCCCTGATGTTGCCCGGCCAGCTATAGCGCCGCAGCCTGAGCATCTGTTCTTCCGACAGGTCAAAAGTGCAGCGACCATTTTTTTTACAAAAAACGCCGATAAAATGCCGCACCAGCAGGGGGATGTCTTCTTCCCGCTCGTTAAGATTGGGCATGATGATGGGGAAGACTTGCAGGCGGTAGTACAGATCGTCCCTGAACGTTTTGTTCTGGATGGCCTGTTTCAGATTTTTATTGGTGGCGGCGATGATCCGTACATCGGTGCGGCGGCTTTTGCCTTCCCCGACTCTCCTGAACTCTCCATCCTGTATGACCCGCAACAGCTTGCCTTGAAGCTCCAGCGGAATCTCGGCAATTTCATCAAGGAAAAGGGTTCCGCCGTCAGCCAGCTGAAAAAATCCCATATGGTCACTGATAGCGCCAGTGAAAGCCCCCTTGGCATGACCAAAAAATTCGCTTTCAAAAAGATGCTGTGGGATTGCGGCGCAGTTTATCTTGATAAACGGGCTGGTTTTTCTTTTGCTGTGCTTGTGCAGTTCATGGGCGACAAGTTCTTTGCCCGTGCCGGAATCGCCTTGAATGAGTACGGTTGCTTCCGTATCCCCGACAATCTGAATCTGTTCGCGAATTTCCTTGATTGCTGCGCTGTTACCAATTATGCCCGTAAACTTGCGCGCTTCGTAGAGTTCTTCGCGGAGGTGAGCGTTTTCCAGCTCTTTTTTCTGGTTGCTGGCATCGGCTATTTCAAAAAGACGCGCATTGGCAATGGCGTAGGCGATATGGTCGGCAACCATGCGCAAGAGTTCAAGGGTGCCCGCTTCAAGCATGCCGCGCGAAAAAACCGCTATGACGCCAAGGGTTTCCCCCCGGCAAACAAGGGGCTGCCCGACAAAGCTGACAATGCCCTCCTGCTCGATCCATTGTGGGTCGGCAATCCAGGGTTCCGTGCCGTCAATGCGTGCAACCTCAAGCGGTTTGTTGGTCAGGGCTATGGCCCCGACTTTCCTGCTGCCAAGGGGAAATCGATAAAATCCAGACAGTTCAGTTTCTGTCCACAGCCTGCCGTCAATGCGGGATTTGCCGTAGCTGGCCTTGAGGTGCAGGCATCGCCCCCGGCCCGCGCAGATTGCGTTATCTGCGCATGCGGGGCAGGCGGTATCTGGCTCCACAAGCCATATGCGCACCAGCGCAGAATCGCGCGCGGTGCCGAGGCTTTTAACAGCCAGCGAGAGCACGTCTTCTACCGCGCGCTGCTGCGCCAGATCCAGAAGGAGGGTCTTGATGTCTCTGTCGCCAAGAATAATCATAGAACGGCAGTATATAGCACAGGCCAGCACTCCGCAATTCCGCATTCCTCGGCAAAGTAAAGGCGGGCAATGCACTGCCCCCAGGAGCGCGCTCAATCGTTGTTTACGAACCATTGGCGTGCTGGGGGCGACATGCTTTGCCCGCCCGAGCTTATCCATGCAAATAAAAAACCGTAGCTATCGCGTTTTTCCGCGCTGCTTGCGCTCCGCTAATCAAACTTTGCCGTAATCTGCTTTGCGCCATTACGCAGCTTGGTAATAAGAGACTCAAGAACCTGGCTCTGCTGCGAAAGGTCAATCAGTGCCGTTGATATCTCCTGAAGCGCAGCCGAAGTCTCGGACGTGTTCTGATCAGCCGCAGAGATGGCTTGCGTTATTTCAGCAGAAGCGTGCGTCTGTTCATCCACAGCGCGGGCAATGGCCTGAATCTGGTCGGCCATTTCGTTCACATGGAGTGTGATCTGGCTGATGGCTTCCCCTGTTCCCTCGGCCATGTCATTAACTTTGGAAATAGCTTCAACCGCAACGTCCACCCCGCTGACGTTGTTTCGCGTGCCTTGTTGCACGGCCTTGATGGCATCGCCCACTTCCGTTACGGCCAGCATGGTTTTTTCTGCGAGTTTGCGCACTTCGTCCGCAACAACGGCAAAGCCTCTGCCGGCATCTCCGGCCCTGGCGGCTTCAATGGCTGCGTTCAAGGCCAGCAGGTTGGTCTGGTCTGCAATATCGTTAATGACATTCATAATTTTGCCAATGTCTTCAGCCTTTTGCCCCAACTCACTCATTCCTGTTTTCAATCCGTCTGCAATGGTTTGCACGGACTTGATGGCTTCAACCATATTACGAACTTCGCCAAGCTCCTTATTCGCATTGACTTTTACCAGTTCAGAAGAAGATGAAGCTTGCGCCGCATTGGTTGATACCTCCTGCACAGAGGTATTCATCTGCTCCATGGCAGCTGCAACAGAATTCATGCTGTTTGAGAGGCTTAATGCAAAATTGCTGGATTGCTCAACCTGAGCTGAAATTTCCTGCGATGCCGAGGTAACGGAACCGACAACACCGTCGAGCATATTGGCAGCTTCAACCATGCCCGCAGCACGCGATTTAAGGACATCGTCCCTGGCTTCGGACGCCTCCTGGGCATGCTGCTGTGCGCGGGCTTCAGACTCTTCGGCTTCTGCTGTTTTTTGCTCGGAAAATAGTATCTTATCTTTCAGGCGTGAGACCATGGCCGTCAAAGAGCGCTCCAAGGCCTGCAGCTCCGCTTTAAAGGAACCCTTCGGCTGCGTATCCAGTTCTCCCTCAGAAATCTGGTGGGCAAATATCTGGAGCCGCAAAAGAGGATTCACAAGGCTGTTGCGCATGATAAACCATACAGCACACACAATTAAAACCAATATGATAATGGTTGCTGCGCCAATAGCAACGGCCGCGCTCTGGGTTCTTTTAACGGCATCATCCAGTGAATAGATTATTTCAAACGCCCCATGGATTTCGCCTTCCTTCCAGCCCTCCTTGATGCCGCCAATGGGGTCAGGCGCACCCTTTGGGTCGCCATGGCAGTACATGCACTCTGCGGTCAGAGCTATTGGCTTGAAATAATGGATGGCGTCGGGCTGACGCACCACAAGCTCTGTGAGCCTCTGCGACATGATTTTGTCCAGGGCGGCTTTTTCCAGCTCGTTGGGCGTATTTTCTGGATTGCGCGGGGAATACTTGGGGACACGAAACCGGTAACCAAGCTTGCTCGCATTTTGTCGCGCCATTTTTATGGCCGTGATGATCGGCACGGCATCAACCAGTTTATCGCGCGAGATTTCATCAAGCGGCTTGATAACACCGTTGAACTTAAGGGCCATTTCCTGACGTGCCGATTCAGCCATGCTGACAATGCCGCGTGCTGATTGAAGGACGGCCTCTTCTTCAGACTTCCATATGCTCTGCATTGCATACGCAAATACCAGGATGGCAAGAAGCGTTGGCCCGAGTATTGATAGAAGCAAAACTTTCAGCTTGATACTCATAAGTCCCCCACAATTGCGAGTCACAAAACGTTAGGGCCTCAAATCTGCACAACTAAAGATGCTCACTCAGGATTTTGAAAAAATCAGCCACAGGACCCGCAATATTGCCAGGGTCCTCGCTTTCTACTATCGAGCTAGATAAAAATTCATATAAATACAAACAATAAACAGTTCTTGAAGTCAATATAAACCGCACAATATGAAGTATATCGGCACAAACTATAACAACATTAGAAGAAAAAATAATTTTTTTATCATGCAATATTAGAAAGTTACACAATTTTTCAATACAATATTTCATAAAAATAATTATCTCATGAAATAAATATGTTGCATTAATAAACAATAGCTTACTATCAACTTGTTATTTTTCAGCAATAAAATCTACTTTGCAGAAGAAATAATTCAATACATACTGCCAATACACAAATATACAGACAATCTCCAACTCCCCCAGGCAAAACAATAACACTTTTTAATATCATAAAACACGTTATCGATTATACATAAAACAATGGCGCACCAAGATTGCTCTCAGGGCGCCACAGACAGAAATCCCACGGGCATGCTGCCCACAATAAATTCTAAAAACTAAAAGCCTACCACTCGTTTTCGACGGTGCCATTATTTTTAGCAGCAGCTATAAGTAGAGCCTATGACACCTGTGCGAGTTTCATGGCTGGTGTTATGCCACCGATGCCCATGTTTGAGCGCTCATTGTTATAACTCCAGAGCCATGCCGTGGCAAAATTTTGTATCTCTTCAAGGCTCTCAAAGAGGTATTGATTGAGCCAGTCGTAGCGTACTGTCCGGTTATACCGCTCGATGTATCCATTTTGCTGTGGGTTCCCCGGCTGGATATAGCGCAAACGAATTCCCCTCCGTCTGACCCAGTTTTGTAGTCTGGCACTGATGTACTTAGGGCCATTGTCAACCTTGATACGTTGCGGCAACCGACCTTGGAGACGTAGTCTTTCAAGGACTCGCACTACTCGAACTCCAGGCAACGACATATTCACTTCGAGCGTGGGGTTTGAACGATCCCATAGATCGGCGATTGTCAAAATCCGGATGCGCCGCCCACCCATAAGGGAATCGCTCACAAAATCCATCGCCCATTGCTCATC
>NZ_JAETXJ010000019.1 GCF_022508225.1 Desulfovibrio sp. UIB00
CGCACCGCTCGTCCGCGTAGCTTTGCACCCAGGCCCCCGAGGGCATGGCCCGCTTGATGTACTTGGTGGCCTGGCTGATGGCCCGGCTCTCGCTATTGCGCGGGGCGGCGTCATCCAGCCACATGCGGTTCAGCTCCAGGTACTGCCCCTGCACGGTGCCCTCCACCACCTTGCCCGCCCGCGCCGGGCACAGGGCATACCCGAATTGCAGCACGCCGAGCGTGTGGCCTTCCAGGTACACGCCAAGGTGCAGGTAGGAGTTGTTCACCACGCGGTGCGAATAGTGGTGTTTGATGATGGTTTCCCGCGCCAGGCGGCAGGGGATGAGGGCCACGAACGCATCGCGGCTCCCGAACCCCTGGCACCCGGTGGGGCCTTCGATGTACCCCGCATGTTCACTTTGCGGGGCTTGGTATTCACTGATTTTCGGCGGATGGTAAGGCCTCGGGCTGGTGCCCACGCGAACGCTCCAGGGGGCTCGCAGGCCTGCTATGTCGGGGCTCGTGGCCCTCACGTGATTCATGCACCCGCAACGCGGGCATTTGATGGTCAGCGCCAGGGCCTCGCCCCTGGCCAGAAGCCGGTTACAGTTGCCGCAACGGATCTCCTTTCCCATGATTCCTTTGACGGTTGGGCCTCCGCCTGCTACCACTCCGGTACCCCGTGCGCACGGGCCGGAGAGCGGCTTCGGCCGTGGTCCAGTGGTGGTACACCGGGCCAGTGGGGGAGTTATCTCCTCCCCCGCCTCTCCACTCTCTCAAAACCGGAGGGGCAGTTTGCGAAATTTCGCAAGTTGCCCCTCCGCTACTCAAAGATCTACGCCTCCGGCATCCACTCCGGCTTGCTCGGCCACGTGATGCTGCCCGGCCAGCCTGCCTGGGCGGTAATGTCCCGCAGGGCCTGGCGGTAGGCCAGCAGCTCCTGATACTCGGCCGCTGTGAGCGTTGTCGCGCCGCCAGCGTCCGTCTGGTCGCGGTGCCGCGTCACCATCCACTCGCAATCGTCGAGAGCACGGTCACGCTGGGCGCGCACCTGGGCCGCAAGCGCGGCCTCCGTGGGGGCGGACTTGTCGGCCAACATGGGGCGGCCATCCGCGCCGGGCACAATGCGCTGCCCTGCCGCCTGCCCGGCCAACAGGGAGGTATGCTCATCAGTCGTGATCCCCACGGCGTCGTGAGGGATCGCGTCACCATGCACATCGCGGCTGTAAAATCCGCCTGTAATTGCGCTGTAGTACAACATATGCGCCTCCTAATGACCGATGGCGAAGTAATAAAAAAATAAGCCACTCTGTACAACAGCGGCGCTTTCGGAAAGTACAATGGATGCCCCTGTAAGGGTTGGCTCTCCTTTTATGGCTGCCATAACCGTGAATCCACCAGTAAGACACACCGCAGGGAAAAGCCCGTAAATAGCGGACGGGAACGCCATAGGGAATATGATTGGTATCTCTTGAGTTCCCCCAATATCCGCCCCAGAAACACGCCCCCACTGGATGATAATACGTTTGAGCTCACCAGTGGATTTGTCGCGGTAGGGGATAGCTATATAATCCGCTGCGCCGCTACCACCGGCCCCAAGGATGCGCGCAAGAATGTCTCCTGCCGTCACGACCACATTAGGCGAACCGGCGAGTATCTCGGCGGGTGTGGACAGACGCACAAGCCCTGCTTGGGTCTGCGTTGCCGCTACCAGCAGCGCCGCAAGTCGCGTGGCCAGCGTCTCCGGGGTGACAGCCCCACCGCCGTCGCCAGCATCCACCTGTGCCTGCGTGGCCAGCTTAAGGATGCCCGCCACCGTCTCGGTGGCCGCCTGCACCGTCACGGCCTGATCGGCGATGAGCGCCGCCACGGCCTGCGCAAGCTGGGTGTCGTCCGTGGCGCTAGGGGTGAGGCCTGCCGCCACGACCAGGTTGCGCAGCTCCTCCTGCACCATGTTGAACCACTGCGCGCCGGGCACGGTGGGCGGAATGGCCGCCACGGCGTCGCCGTTGCGGAAGTAGCCGGGCGTGCCGTCCGCGCTGTAGGCGGGCAAATCCTGGGCCGCCGTCTTGGTTTGAACTCGCTGCATGGGGTTCCTCCTCTCCTAATCTTCGCCGTAGGCGAACAGCACAAGGGTGTGCGCGGGCTTGAGCCGGTTGATGGTGCATTCCAAAAGTTCATTGCCCCAACTGGACAAGGGGTCGTCGCACGCGCTTTGACAGGTGAATTCCCGCACGGTCACCTGCGGGCCGCGCACGGTCCAGACGAAGCGCCAGGACTCGTCGCAAATTGGTTGGTCGCAATGGCTTTCGCAGGTGTACACGTCGTACTCTTCGATGGTGATCTCAAAGCCCAGGGCCTTGGCCACGCCGATGTAATAGGCCCGGCTTTGCCCGCCGCGCGCGCGTATCTTGGCAAGCGCGGCGGCGATGCGCTCGGCTTGGGTTTGGCCGTAGCCGCCCGCGCAGGTGTCCGGCAGGCCCA
>NZ_JAETXJ010000020.1 GCF_022508225.1 Desulfovibrio sp. UIB00
CGAGCTGATGAAGCTGCTCACCAGGACGGACATGGTCCACGTGCCCTACAAGGGCGCCGCGCCTGCGCTGGCCGACCTCATGGGCGGCCAGATCCCGCTGTTCCTGGACCCGCCGCCCAACCTCATCCAGCCCGCCAAGGCCGGCCGCATCCGCCTCATCGGCGTGGCCAGCGACAAGCGCCTGGCCGCGCTGCCCGACGTGCCCACCTTCGTGGAGCAGGGCTACGACGGCCTGCTGGGCAGCACCTGGGCGGCCATGATCGCGCCGGCCGGCGTGCCGCGCGAGATCGTGCAGCGCATGTCCGCCGAGGTGTCGCGCATCATCCGCAGTGCCGAGGTGTCGCAGCGGCTGGAGCAGGTGATGGGGACGTTTGCGGAGGGGTCCACGCCTGAGGAGTGCGATCGGTTCATTGCTGCCGAGACGGAGAAGTGGGGGAGGGTGATTCGGGAGGCGAAGGTGACGGTGGACTGAGTCTTTCTTGTTCTCGGGTCTGTTTTTTGACCCTGCCGGGTGGTTGTTTTTCGAGGCCGGGTTTCGGCCCGGCAGCCGACCCGCTTTCTTGTCGCGCGACAAGAAAGCGGGGCAAAGAAGCGCGCCCGGTACGACTCACACTCATAGGTGACACATCAGTACAAGGACATGGGTAACAGATCCAAGCTTGGCAGCTGGAGCCAACAGCAGCCAAGGAGCGATCACCATGCCCTGGAAGGAGTGCGCACCCATGGACGAGAAACTGCTCTTCATAGCCGACCACCTGCGCGGTGGTGCGCCGCTGAGCGAGCTGTGCAGGCGCTACGGCATCAGCCGCAAGACGGCCTACAAGTGGGTTGAGCGTTACCGCCAACTGGGCATGGATGGATTGCAAGAACGCAGTCGCAGGCCCCACGGGAACAATCAGGCGATCAGCTATGCACAGCGCCGGGCCATCATTGAGCTGCGCACGCAGCAAAGGTCACAGATGGGGCCCAAGAAGCTGCACGCCTTGCTCCTGCAGCGTTGGGGCCCACAGGAGACACCCAGCAAAACCACCATCTACAACGTACTGAAGGCTGAGGGGCTTGTTTGCAGCAGGCGTGTACGCAGACGCTCGGTGCCTACGGCCCAGCCCTTGCGGACGAGCAAGCAGCCCAATGGGGTGTGGAGTGCAGACTACAAAGGCCAGTTCAAGACGGCCGATGGTCACTGGTGCTATCCATTGACCATCATGGACCACGCCAGCCGCTATTTGCTGGCCGTGCACGTCTACGACAGCCCCAACTACGAGGATGCCAAACGCAGCTTCGAACAGGTGTTTCGGCAATACGGACTGCCCGAGCGCATACGCAGTGACAACGGTCCGCCGTTCGCGACTACTGGCGTGGCGGGCCTGTCACGCCTGGCGATATGGTGGATAAGGCTGGGCATCAGGCCGGAGCGCATCGAGAGGGGCAAGCCACAGCAAAACGGTCGCCACGAGCGGATGCACCGCACGCTCAAGCATGCCCTGGGCAAAGAGCCTGCGGCGGACAAAGCGGCATTGCAGATGCAGCTCGATGCCTTTGTGGAGCACTACAACCAGCAGCGCCCGCATGAGGCCTTGCAGCAAAGCATGCCGGCCCAGCACTACAGCGACTCGGCCAGGCCATACCCCTCAAAGCTACCCGAGCTGCAGTACCCGAAGCATTGGGAAAGAGTTCGAGTCAGCCACAACGGCCTGATTTACTGGCGAGCGCTGCGGGTCTACATCGGCTACCTGCTGGCGGGGCAGTGGATCGGGATGCAGGAGGTGGCCGCTGGCCAGTGGGATGTGTATCTGGGGCCGGTGCGACTGGGCTGCTTCAACGAAGAGGATGTGCGAGGACCCCAGAAGGACTATGTGAGCTTGAAGTGTTACCCATGTCTGTGAGCTGAGTTGTTACCCATGTCCTTGACACGTACACCCCGCACTGCCCACGACCCTTCGCTTCGCTGCGGGCGACCTGCGTTGGGCGGGATGCGGGGTGTGCCGCAGAACTCGCTGCGCGCTGGCGCGCTTCGCTCAAACAACTGCGGCAAGTCAGATGACGAAGCAAGCCTGTCCTTCGGCAGGCTTGCCACCCCGCCTCCCGCCCAACTCAGGCGTGGGCAGAAGGGGGGAGGCTGGGGAACAGCCAACAGCCAACAGC